>DAIUEL010000008.1:0-21652 GCA_036845145.1 Rhodanobacteraceae bacterium
ACAACTGCACGCCCGTCCACTTGCCGATCACGCTCCAGCCTTCCACGCAATCGTGACGGGTGATCTGGGTGCGGGCCGGGAGCGCGCGCAAATCGTCCAGCGACAGCGACAACGGATGCGCGACCAGTCCGCTTACGCCCAGCCGGTAATCGCGAAAACCGTCCGTGGCCATTGCGCGGTATTCGGCCGATTGTGGATCCGTGCTGCCGTTTGCGCGAAACACCGGCGAGATGTCGGCTTCGCCGTACTCGCGCGCCATCGCGCCGCGCGACAGCGCGCGTTGCGCCGCGTGGCTCAAGCCCGTCGCGCTGTCCAACACCTTGGGCGCCCAATCGGTTTCCGACAGTTTGTCGCAGCCGCCCAGCGCCACCGCGCCGGTCAGGGCCAGTGCGTCGCGCAGGAAGCGGCGGCGCCTATTGATCAGTTTCATCGCGCGCCTCCGTTTCGATGGCGTAACGGCCGGTGATCATCGAACGCAAATTGTTGCCGACGCCGGTCACGATCACTTCGAAGATGTGGATCAGGAAAAATGCGATGAAGCCCATCGCGAACAGGAAATGGATGCTGCGCGCGGATTGCCGTCCGCCGACCGCATCGACCAGCCCGCCGAGCACCGAGTCCATCCGTGGCGACATCGCCAGTCCCATCAACACCACGCCGCCGCCCAGCCCGAAGATCACGACCAGATAAGCGATCCGTTGCAGCACGTTGTAGCGCAGCGCGGCTTCGCCTTTCGGATGCCGCAGCAGCGCGTGGTCGATGATCGACCGGCCGAGCCCGCGCCAGTCGCGCCGCGTCGGGACCAGGTCGCGCGTCAGGTGCCGCGTCCACAGCGCATAGGCGACGAAGCACACGCCGTTGATCGCGAACAGCCACGCAAAGAAGAAATGCCACGCGCGGCCCATCGCCAGCCATTGCGGGCCGGGGATCGTCGCCCATGACGGAAAGCCGCGTACGGTCGGCTGGCCATCCATCTTCGACACGCCGAACCAGCCCGTGGTGTCGAAACGGTGGGTGCCGAGCGTGGTAACCCCGCGCAGCTTTCCGTCGGGCGTGCGGGTCGCGCCGAGGCTCAGCCACGGCCGATCGAAATGCGACGCGTGGCCCCAATACAGCGCCGGATGCGCGTTGAAGATCTGCAGGCCGCTGCCCAGCAGGATCAGCAGGCAGATCGCGTTGATCCAGTGCATGATCCGCAGCGGCAAAGTGTGGCGATGGACCACGCGCGTGATCGTGCGCGGCAGCGGCGCCTCGACGGGCGGGGTTCGGCAAACAGCGTCGTCGGGAATGCTGGCCATGGCACGCTCCGGGACTCGCCACGGCGCGAGCTTACTCCCGAACTCGACCGGACGGTGGCGTGGTGCATTTCACCGGCCGGGTCGTCGCGCTATATGCTTGCCGTTCGCTTTGGCTAGGAGGAGTCGCCATGTCACTCACGGGCAAACGCATCGCGATCACGGGCGCGTTCGGTTCGCTCGGGGCGGCGGTGGTGAAAACCGCGCTTGCGGCCGGCGCGAAGCTCGCGGCCATCGATCGCGCGGATGCGCCGCCGGCCGGCATCGACCTGGGTGCGGCCGGACCATTCGGTGGTGTCGACCTGGCCGATGCGGAGCAAGCTAAAACGGCGATCGACCAGGCGGCCACGGCGATGGGCGGGCTCGATGCGCTGGTGAACATCGCCGGTACGTTTCGTTTCGAGACCCTCGCCGACGGCGGCGCCGAAACGTGGGACCTGCTGTATCGCGTCAACCTCCGCACCGCGGTCGCGGCCAGCAAGGCTGCGCTGGCGCATCTGCCGGACGGCGGGCGCATCGTCAACATCGGCGCGGCCGGGGCATTGAAAGCCGGTGCCGGCATGGGCGCCTACGCCGCTTCAAAATCCGGCGTGATGCGCCTCACCGAGTCACTGGCCGAAGAATTGAAACCACGCGGCATCACGGTCAACGCGGTGCTGCCGTCGATCATCGACACGCCGCCCAATCGCCGCGACATGCCCAAGGCCGACTTCGGCAAGTGGGTGAAACCTTCGCAACTCGCCGACGTGATCGTGTTCCTGTTGTCCGAGCAGGCATCGGCGATTACCGGTGCGCTGATCCCGGTGGTCGGCAGGGTGTAGGTGTGTAGGGCGGGTGACAACCCGCCGGTCGCTACTCCGGACCGCCGATCCGCGACGGCGGGATTCGCTTCGCTACTCCCGCCCTACGCGTCAAGGTGGTACTTCACCGCCGCTTCCACTTCATTCTTTGATCCCAGGATCACCGGCACGCGCTGGTGCAAACCCTCGGGTTGCACCTCCATGATGCGCCCGTGCCCGGTGCTGGAGGCGCCGCCGGCCTGCTCGACGATGAAGCTCATCGGATTGGCCTCGTACATCAGGCGCAGCTTGCCCCCCTTGGCCTTGATTTTCGAATCCAGTGGGTAGCTGAAGATGCCGCCGCGGGTCAGGATGCGGTGCACGTCGGCGACCATCGAGGCCACCCAGCGCATGTTGAAGTCGCGCCCGCGCGGGCCTTCCTTGCCGGCCAGCAAGTCGCCGATGTAGCGCTGCATCGGCGCTTCCCAGAACCGCTGGTTGGACATGTTGATCGCGAATTCCGAAGTGTCTTCCGGGATCTGCACGTCGCGGCGGGTGAGTATGAAGCTGCCGGCTTCGCGATCCAGCGTGAACACTTGGGTGCCGTGGCCGAGGGTGAGCACCAGCAACGTGCACGAGCCGTACACCACGTAGCCGGCGGCGACCTGATTGGTGCCCGGCTGCAGGAACTCGGAAGTGTCGACCCGGCCGCGATGGCCGCCGGGTCGCTTCAGCACCGAAAAGATGGTGCCGACCGAAATGTTGACGTCGATGTTGCTTGAACCATCCAGCGGATCGAACAGCAGCAGATAGCCGCCGCGCGGATACGCGTCGGGAATCTGCTGGGGATGCTCCATTTCCTCCGACGCGCAGGCGGCGAGGTGGCCGCCCCAGGCGTTGGCGTCCAGCAGGATTTCGTTGGAGATCACGTCCAGTTTCTTTTGCGCCTCGCCCTGGATGTTGCCCGTGCCCGCTTCGCCCAGCACGCCGCCCAGTGCGCCCTTGCCGGTCGCCACCGCGATGCGCTTGCAGGCGCGTGCCACGATTTCCAGCAACTGGATCAGGTCGGTGTCGCCGTAGCCCGCGCGACGCTCTTCGGTCAGGTACTGGGTCAGTGAAACGGGTTTTGGCAAATCGGACTTCATGGCCTGCATCCAGACGGGGAACACGCATTGTCCCGGCCCTTGCGCAGCAAAGCCAGCCGCTGCTGACAGCACGTTGTCAGCAGCACGGTTGCATGCTGTGCGGGCACACCAAAGGAGTTTTTCCATGCATCCCTGGATTTCGAAGTTGCTCGACGCCTACCGGCCGGCCGCGCAGCATCGCGCGCGCATCGAAGGCACGCCGTTTCCCGTTGCGAGCCACGCGCGGGCGCCGGTCAGCTCGGTCCGTCCGGTCCCGCTTTTTGTCCGCAGTCCATCAGGAGGTTCGCCCGTGGACCCGCACTCGCCGGTTGTCTTCTTCCACGCGCCGCGCAGCCGCTCGGGCATCACCCGCGCGATGCTGGAGGAACTTGGCGCAGCGTACGACATGGTCGCGTTGAACCTGAAAGCCGGCGAGCAGCGCTCGTCCGATTACCTGGCGATCAATCCCATGGGCAAGGTGCCGGCGATCCGCCACGATGACGTGTTGATCACCGAACAGGCGGCGATCCTGATGTATCTCGCCGACCTGTACCACGAAAAACATCTTGCGCCATCGATGGGCGATCCGTTGCGCGGCGCGTATTTGCGCTGGATGGTGTTCTACGGTTCCTGCTTCGAGCCGGCGCTGACGGATTTTTCGCATAAGCGCGAAGCGGTGCCGCCGATGCAGTGCGGTTACGGCGATTACGACAGCGTGATGCAGGTAATGGCCGGGCAATTGAAACGCGGACCGTGGCTGCTGGGCGAACGCTTCAGCGCCGCCGACGTGCTGTGGGGCGGCGCGCTGAACTACGGCTTGACGTTCAAGCTGGTGCCGGACTGGCCCGTGTTCCGCAACTACGCCCGTCGCGTGCAGGCGCGTCCGGCGATCCGGCGCGCGCTCGAAATGGACGAGGCCCTCGCTGCCGAGCAGGCGCGCGAGCTGGACGGAGTGCTGGCAGCCTAGGGCGCAGCCGCGCAGCGGAAGCACGCGCGGGTTACGCAGTCGCCCATCGCTCGTTTTCATCGCAATCGGGGCTTTCAAATGAACCCTTCATCCGATCTCGTGTTATTCCACAACCCGCACAGCCGCGCGGCCATGACGCGCGCGTTGCTGGAAGAACTGGGCGCCGATTACACACTGCGCGTACTCGATTTCCGCAAGAACCAACAACTCGCGCCCGACTACACGGCCATCAATCCGATGGGCAAGGTGCCGGCCATTCGTCACAAGGGCACGCCGGTGACCGAAACCGTGGCGATCTACATCTATCTCGCCGATGTATTCCCGCAGGCCAATCTGGCGCCCGCGCTGGACGATCCGCAGCGCGGCACGTACCTGCGTTGGCTGGTGTTCTACGCCGCCTGCTTCGAACCCGCGATCAGCGATCGCGCGATGAAGCGCGAACCCGCGCCGCGCGCGCAATCGCCGTACGCCGACTTCGACACCACGATGAACGCCATCACTTCGGCATTGAAACCCGGCCCATGGCTGCTGGGCGAAAGCTTCAGCGCCGCCGATGTGTTGTGGGGCAATGCGCTGCGCTGGCTCACCGGCTTCGGCATGGTCGATGCCACGCCGGTCATCGCGGGTTATGTAGCCCGCGTGATGGCTCGGCCGGCCGAGCAACGCGCCATCAAGGCCGACGAAGCGCTCGCAGCGGAAATGGGATTGACGGGCTGATCCGCGGCGATCCGCATGTTTCCGGCACCGTCGCTTGCGCGGGTGCGGCGCAACGGTGGTCGCACGGGATGCGACCGCGTTGTGATAAAAGCGGTGGATGCGTCGCGCCGACCGCCTGTTCCTCATCATCCATGCCTTGCAGGGCCGCCGCACCGCGTTGCCCGCGCGACGGCTGGCCGACAGCCTCGGCGTGTCGCTGCGAACCGTATATCGCGATGTCGCGGACCTGCAAGCCTCGGGCGTGGCCATCGAAGGCGAAGCCGGCGTCGGTTATCTGCTGCGCAAGGGTTCGGACATTCCGCCGCTGATGTTCACCGCCGAAGAACTCGAGTCGCTGGTGGTCGGCGCGCGCTTCGTGCGTGCCTTTGCGGGCGAACGGCTGACACGTGGCGCGCAATCGGCGATGCTGAAGATCGATGCGGTGTTGCCGACGGAACTGCGCGGTCGCGCCGAGCGGTCGCGCGTGTTCGTGCCGCAGCGCTGGTACGAGGCGAAGTCGGGCATCGTCGATGCCTTGCACGAAGCCATTTCCGCGCGACGCGTGTTGAAACTGGAATATCGCGACGCGGACGGCAGTACCAGCACGCGCGAAATCGAGCCACTCTGTCTTGCGTGCTGGGGCACGGTCTGGACGCTCGGCGCCTGGTGCCGTTTGCGGCTGGGATTCCGCAATTTCCGGCCCGACCGCATGCAATTCGTGGCGACGGGGGAAATCTTCGCCGACACGGTCGAACGCGGGCTGGACGCCTATCTCGACCACGCCGGCGTGCCGCGCCAGCGGATCGAGTGAACCTGCCGGAGGGCGAATTGCATGAACTTGCTGCATGAAGTAAAGTTGCAGTTGACTTCATACAGGAACTTCCGATGAAGCAGCACGCCGAACGTATCGATGCCACCCGCGGAACGTACGATGCCCCGGCCGAACCGGATCTGGTGGGGCCGGCACTGCGTGCGTTCTTCAACCTGGCCGAGCGCTGGAAGTTGCGCGTCGCGGATCAGCGCAAACTGCTGGGCGATCCGCCGGAATCGACCTTCTACAAATGGAAGCGCGAGCGCGACGGCACGCTATCGCGCGACACGCTGGAACGCATCAGCTATTTGCTGGGCATTTTCAAGTCGCTGACGATCCTGTTTCCGCAAGCCGACCGCGCCGACGCCTGGCTTCGCAAGCCCAACAGCGCGCCGACCTTTGGTGGCAGGAGCGCGCTGGAACGCATGCTCTCCGGCAACGTCGCCGATCTGTTCGTGGTGCGGCAGTACCTGGATGCTCAACGTGGGTAATGCCGCTTCCTTCTCCCTCCGGGAGAAGGTGGCGCGCAGCGCCGGATGAGGGTCCGAAATCGGATGGACGTTGCACCGTCGCCGAATCCTCACCCGCACTTCTGAAGCGCTACGCGCTCGGCCGTCGGCCGCAGGGAGAGAGGCTCGAATCTCGGCACCCGAGAAACCATGCAGCCATCATTCCGCAATGCCATCCAACGATCCGCCCGTTCACCGCATCCGCTGGCAGCGTGCCTACCGCATCGTGCCCAGCCGCTTCCCGCCCGTCGGGGTGTTCGACGCAATTGCCGAACCGAAGGACCTCGATGCGCTGTACCGGATCGAGTCGTTGACCAACCCGCGCCTGCGCGAGGAATGGGGCGAATTGTCGAACGTGCCGAAGGCACACCGCGTCAGCGGCCCGGGCACCACGCCACTGATGGCCGCGTTCACGCACCTCAATCCCGACGGCAGCCGTTTCTCCGACGGCAGCTACGGCGTGCTGTACCTCGCGCACGAATTCGACACCGCCGTCGAGGAAACCGTGTACCACCGCGAGCAGTTCCTCAAGGCGACGAACGAGCCGGCAGTTGACATCACGATGCGCTGCTATGTCACGGGTGTGCACGGTTCGTTGCACGACATCCGTGGTGGCTGGAAGGCCGAGCACGATCCCGACGACTACGGGGCTTCCCGGAGGCTCGGCGCAACATTGCGCGAAGGGGGATCAAACGGCATTGCCTACGACAGCGTGCGCTGCAAGGGTGGGGAGTGCGCGGCGCTGTTCTTCCCCGATCTCGCCTCGCCGTGCGTGCAGGGCAAGCACCTGATCTATCGCTGGGATGGCGAACACGTCGCGCAGGTGCTGGAAGTCAGCGCGGTGAAGCGCCCGAGGTCCGCGTAGGGCGGGTGATAACCCGCCGTTACCGGTGCCTGATGGCGGGATGCGCTTCGCTCCTCCCGCGCTACACGTCGTTGGTGTTGACCCAGTCCTCGCCCGTCCCGCGATGGATCACGCGATCGCTGGCCTGCACTTCGGCCGCGGGCAGGGCCGGCATTTCCTTGAGGCGCGCATAGATCGGCGTGAAATCGGGTTCGGTCGCATCCATCAACTGCTGGAAGCTGTTGATCACGAAATAGGTTTGCTGGTAGGTGTCGATCTTGTAGCGGGTGCGCATGATCCGCTCCAGGTCGAAACCGATCCGGTTGGGCGAATCCGATTCGAGGCAGTAGATCGACTCGCCCTTGGAGCTGACGATGCCGGAACCGTAGATGCGCGCGCCCTCGGGCGTATTGATCAGCCCGAATTCCACGGTGTACCAATAAAGCCGCGTCAGGTTCATCAGCGCGTCGGCATCGATGCCGTGCGCCTTGACACCGCCGCAGCCGTAGGCCTGCACATAGTCGGCGAACACCGGGTTCAGCAGCATCGGCACGTGGCCGAACAGGTCATGGAACAGGTCGGGTTCGGATAGGTAGTCGAGCTGCTCGGGTTTCCGGATCCACCAGGTCACCGGGAAGCGGCGGTTGGCGAGGTGGTCGAAGAAGGTCAATTCCGGCAGCAGGCCTTCGACCCCGACGATTTCCCAGCCGGTGCCGGCTTTGAGAACCTTGTTCAAGTCGTCGAACTTGGGAATCACATCGGGCGTCATGCCGAAGCGTTCCTGGTTCTCGAGGAATTCGTTGCAGGCGCGCCCCTTCAACACGTCGCGCTGGCGGCGGAACAGCGTGGCCCATACTTCATGTTCGGTGCGGGTGTACTGGCTCCACGGTTGCTCGACGGTTTCGGTGGTGTAGACGGGGATGTAGCCGCGGTCGGTTTGCTGGTGTTCGACGCGGCGGGGCGTGGTGTTCATGGTGCAATCCTCATTCGCGCATCCCCAGTGTAAGGCGAACCCCATCGGCCTGCCCGTGACACCGCGCTCACGTTAAAGTAACGGCTTTTGACGAGGCGGAGGACCAGCCTTGGGTTCGTTGCGTTGCGCGTGGCGTGTGCCGCTGTTGCTGCTGGTGGTATTGGGGGGATGCCTGCTCGGCATATTCCTGTTGCCGCACGGCCCGAAACCCGGCACCGCCGGCGCAGGCTTGCTGCGCAACTGGTCGCGCCTGTTCCTGCGCTGCTTCGGCGTGCGCGTCGAGCGGCGGGGCGAGCCCCTGCACGACCCGGTGATGTTCGTCGCCAACCACGGTTCGTGGATGGACATCAGCGTGCTGCATGCGATCCGTCCCGCCGATTTCGTGGCGAAGGCCGAAATCGGACGTTGGCCGCTGGTCGGATGGATGGCGCGTCGCGGTGGCACGATTTTCCACCGGCGCGGCAGCACCGATTCGCTGGCGCAGGTGATGACGGTGATGAGCGATCGCCTGCGGGCCGGCCGCAGCATCGCCGCGTTTCCGGAAGGCGGCACCGCACCGGCCGGCACGTTGAAGGTATTCCATGCGCGCATCCTGCAGGCGGCACTGGACGCAGCGGCGCCGGTGCAACCGGTGGCACTGCGTTATCTTCGAAACGGCGCGCCCGCGCCCGACATGTTGTTCACGCGTGGTGAGGGTTTCCTGCACAACGTGATCCGCGTGCTGGCGACGCGCTCGCTGACCGCCGAGGTCCATTTCCTGAAGCCCGTGCCGTTCGATCCGGAAGGCGGCCGCCGCCGGATGGCCGAAACGGCGCGTGCCGAAATCGCGCAGGTGCTGGGAATCGCCACGTGACGCCGACGGCCGACGACGATTTCCGGCCGTCGTGGTGGCTGCGCAGTCCACACGTGCAGTCGATGCTGGCGTCGAGTTCGTTGCGCCGCTTTCTGCACGGCGCGCGTACCCGTCGCCTGGAAGCCGACGCCGAATGGGTGACGCTGGATTGCGGCGAGGGCGTGCGGCTTGCCGGTTGCCGCACCGTGCAGAACGTCGCCGCGCAGGCGCGCGGTCTGGTGGTGCTGTTCCACGGCTGGGAAGGCAGTACGCGTTCCATGTATCTGCTGCAGACGGGCGCGCGGTTGCTGGAGGAGGGCTGGGACGTGTTCCGCCTCAACTTCCGCGATCACGGCGACACCCATGCGTTGAATCCCGGCATCTTCCATTCATGCCTGATCGACGAAGTGGTCGGCGCGCTGGCCGAAGTGCAGCGGCGGTATCCCACGCGTCCGATGGTGCTGGTCGGGTTTTCGCTGGGCGGCAATTTCGCGCTGCGTGCGGCGCTGCGGGCGCCCGACGCCGGCATCGATCTCGCGCACGTGATCGCAATATGCCCGGTGATCGATCCGCACGCCGGATTGTTCCAGCTCGAACACGCGCCGCGCATGTACCACGACTATTTCATGTGGAAGTGGCGGCGTTCGCTGAAGGCCAAGCAGCGCGCGTTCGCCGATGCCGAGTTGTTCACGCGCCGCGACCTGCGCGGGACGCTGCGGACCCTGACCGAGGCGCTGGTGTTGAGGCACACCGACTTCGGCAGCCTCGACAATTATCTGGATGGCTACTCGGTAGCGGGCGATCGGCTGGCCGGGTTGCGTGTGCCGACGTCGATCCTCGCGACCTGCGATGACCCGGTGTGCCCGGCGAGCGATCTCGCGACGATGACGTTGCCGCCGCGCGTCGAGGTGACGCTCACCCGGCATGGCGGCCATTGCGGCTTCATCCGCGACCGGCATCTCGGCAGTTGGTCCGAGGACTACATTTCCGCGCGCTTGGCGCGCTTGCGCGATTGTCCCTGATGGCTGCTTCGCTGAGCGGAGCGGGTCGCCGGAGTTGCCGCGCGGCCGGCAAGACCACTACGGGCTTCCGTGGCCTGACTTTCCACCAGCGAGAGCATGGCAGGCACAAATGGCAGGCATAATGCGCAGCCTCTTCATGCGAAACGCCCCATGCTCGAAGACCTGGTCCAACTGCATCGCGCCGGCCGCCTCGACGAAGCCGAAAACGGTTATCGCCAGCTGCTGGCCGAGAACCCCGACAGTGCGGAAGTGCTGCATCTGCTCGGGATCCTGCGCGGCCAGCGTGGCGACCTGCCGGAAGCGTACAAGCTGGTCCGGCGTGCGACGGAACTCGATCCGGGCAATGCGGCCTGCCAGCATACGCTGGGCGAGATGTACCTCAGCGAAAGTCGCCTCGATGAGGCGCAGCACGCCTACGACCAAGCGCGCCAGTTGAATCCCAACCTCGCCGCCGCGCACGCGGGGCTCGGTCAGGTGGCGTTGTTGCGTAACGACATCGAAGCCGCCGAAAACCACTTCAGGGTGGCATTGCGCGCGGACGAGAACGACGTGCAGGCGCTGACCGGGCTCGGCAACGTTGCGCAGTTGCGTGGTGATTCGCCGCGCGCGTTGCAATTGCTGACGCAGGCCGCGGAACTCGCGCCCGACGATCCCCTGATCCAGACCGGCTACGCGCAGGCGATGCTGGATCAGGACATGCTGGATTTCGCGGCGAAGGCGCTCGACAACGCGTTGACCGTAAAGCCCGACTACCCGCTCGCGCAAGCGCTGCGCGCCGACGTGCACGTGCGCAAGGGCGAGATCGCGGCGGCACTGCCGATTTTCGAATCGCTGCTTGCGCGCGGCGAACAGACCGCGACCGCGCGTGTGGGCCTGGGCGACGTGGCGCGTGCGCAAGGCCGCATCGATGAAGCCATCGCGCAATACGACGAAGCCCTCCGTATCCGGCCTGACCTGCATCCCGCGGCGGTGCGCCGTGCCGACCTGCTTGCGCGCACCAAGCGGGTCGAACAAGCCATCGAGGATCTGCGCTGGCACGTCGCGAGTTACCCCGACGGCGTGCGGGCGCATGCCGCGCTGGCGCGCTTGCTGATGCGCAGTGGCCGACACGACGAAGCGGTTTCCGTATGGACCGCCGCCGAAGCACGCTGGCCCGATGACGCCGATCTCAAGGCGCAGCACGCGCTGGCGCTGGACGGCGCCGGCCGCGTGGACGAGGCCTTGGCGCTCGCCGAAGTCGCCGCGGCATCGCCGCGTCCGGCACTGGCGATGCTGCGTGCGCGTGGCGCCTTGCTGGCGGGCGACCCTGCTGCCGCGGTGCAACGCCTGCAACGGGTGGACGAGCGCCAATTCGAGGGCAAGCCGCCGTTGCTGGCGCGCCGCCATCAGCGCCTGCTGGGGCTGGCGTTCGATGCGCTGGAGCAATGGCCGGATGCGGCCGAAGCCTTCATGCGCGCGCAACGCGTCACCCGCGGCCAGCTTCCGGATCTGCCGACACTCGACGAGGCGGCGTCGACGGAATTGCATCGCCTCGCCGACGAGCCCGATTTCGCGGAAGTACGCGGCGGAGCGCCGGTGTTCCTGTGCGGACTACCCGGTTCCGGCGTCGGCCAGGTCGCTGCGCTGCTGGCCGACCAGCCGGGCTGGTTCGTGCGTCGCGAGCGTTTCGAAACCGCACCGGATTTCGTGAATGCGCCGTTCGATCCACGCCTCGGCCAGCCGCTGGGCCAGGCCGATCTCGCGATGCTGGCACGGCGTTACCGGCGCCCGCTGGAGCGCGCGGGCGCCACCGACCTTGGCCGGGTCGTCGACTGGATTCCGGTGCTGGATGCTCGGGTCGCGCCGGTGATCAAACGGGCACTGCCGGGCGCGCGGCTGGTGATCGTGCAACGCGAGCCGCACGACATGCTGCTCGATTGGCTGGGTTTCGGCTGGTCGGAAGGGGTTTCGATGCCCGATCCGCTGACCGGCGCGCGCTGGCTGCGACTGGCGGCCACCCACATCGCGCAGGCCGCCGCGATCCTGCCGAGTTTCCGCGCCGATCCCGATGCGCTGCTGGCGGCGGGGGATTCGGACATGCGGATGCGCCTGGGCGTGTTCCTGGGCGTGGCTGACCTGCAGCCCGGTCCGATGGCGCGCGGTGCGCGCAAGGGCCGCGGTGGCCTGCCGGTGAGTTTTGCGCCCGGCCATTCCAGTCACTACCGCGAAGTGTTCTCCGAGGCTTTCGCGACGCTCGACGATCCGCAGCCGGTCACCACACCCTAGGGTTTTCGAGTGCGCCGTTGCCCCCGGAAGCGCCTGGCCGGGAGGCACCCGCGGCTTGGTTCGCACGGGCCGCCGCGGCGTCCCGGCGTTCTCGTTCCGATAACACCCAGGCCGATACGCTTGATCATTCATGTCACGGGAAGGGTCGAGATGAGTGCATTGCAGCATTTTGCCGTCGCGCTTGCCGCCGTCGCGTTGATGGTCATCCCTTCGGCCGGGCGCGCGGCACCGCCACTGCAAAGCCTCAGGGTTCCGGCCGGTTTCCAGGTTTCCCTTTACAGCGACCAGGTGCCGAACGCACGCGGGATGGCGCTCGGCACGCGCGATACCGTGTTCGTGGGTTCGCAGAAGGGCGACGTGTATGCGCTGACCGGGATGAAAAACGGCCGCGCCGAACACGTGTACGTGATCGCGAGGGATCTGGAGATGCCGGTCGGCGTCGCGTTCCACGATGGCGCGCTGTACGTGTCGGCGGTCAGCAGGATCCTCAAGTATCCCGACATCGAAGCGCACCTCACCGATCCTCCGAAACCCATCGTCGTCACCGACAAGCTGCCGACCAAAACCCACCATGGCTGGAAATTCATTGCGTTCGGGCCGGACGGCAAGCTGTACGTGCCGATCGGCGCACCGTGCAACATCTGCAACCCCGGACCGGACTTCGCGAAGATCATTCGGATGAACCCGGATGGCAGCGACTGGCAAACCATCGCCACGGGGATCCGCAATTCGGTTGGTTTCGACTGGCAGCCCGGCACCCACACGTTCTGGTTCACCAACAACGGCCGCGACCTGATGGGCGACGACATCCCCGACGACACCTTGAATCGTGTCGCCAAGCTGGGCGAGAACTTCGGGTACCCCTGGTGCCACGCGGGCAACGTGCCCGACCCGGAATTCGGCAAGGGCCATGCCTGCAGCGACTTCGCGCAGCCGGCGTTGCGCCTCGGCGCACACGTGGCGGCCCTCGGCATGCGGTTCTACGTCGGCCGGATGTTTCCCGCCGCGTACCGCGATGCCGTGTTCATCGCCGAACATGGCTCGTGGAACCGTTCACGGAAGTCCGGCTACCGCGTGGTGGTGGCGCACGTGGGCAAGGACGGCAAGGTCAGCGGTTCCCAACCATTTTTGACCGGCTTTCTGGATGGTGAGACGGGCTTGGGTCGCCCGGCCGACGTGCAGCCGATGCGGGATGGCAGCCTGCTGGTTTCCGATGACCAAAATGGCGTGATATATCGAATCACGTACCAGGCCAGGTGACGGTGAGCCGGGAAGCCGTCGATGCGCATCAGCGCGAACAAGGCAGATCGAAAACCTGTTCATCACGCGGTTCCGCGGAAAGCGGCAGGCGCTGAGAAGCTCGTCCATCGGCGTTGATCCGGGTCGGCAATGCTTTTGATGGTTGAAGTGCAGGGACACCACATGCAAATCCGCAGCGACAGTTTCGGGAACCATGCCCGCATCCCGGCCGAATTCGCGTTCGGCAAGCCCGGCGACAACGGGGAGGTGTGCGTGCTGGCCGGCAACCGCAATCCGCAGCTCGCCTGGAGCGGTGCGCCGGAGGGGACGAAATCCTTCACGCTCGCTTGCATCGATATCGACGTGCCCAGCAAGGGCGACGATGTCAACAAGGAGGGCCGCAGCGTTCCGTCCGATTTGCCGCGTGTGGATTTCGCGCACTGGCTGATGATCGATGTACCCGCCACGTGCAACGCGATCGCGGCCGGCGCGTGCAGCGACGGCATCACGCCGCACGGCAAGCGAAGTCCCGATGGCCCCGCGGGTTCGCGGCAGGGACGCAACGGCTACAGTGAATGGTTCGCGTCCGATCCCGACATGGCCGGCGAATACCTGGGCTACGACGGCCCCTGCCCACCCTGGAACGATACGTTGCTGCACCACTACCACTTCCGCTTGTACGCACTGGACGTGGCGCGGCTCGACCTGCCGCGGGCGTTCGGCTGGTCGGAACTGCAGCAAGCCTTGCGCGGTCATATTCTGGGTCAGGCCGAGTGGGTGGGTACCTACAGCCTGAACCCGGCCGTGGCCGACTGAACGAACGGGCCGCGGGCGTTAGCGCGGTTTTCGCCATTCCGTCACGACGCCCACTGTATGGTTCCAACCCGTACCGTCCATGTCGAAGGCGGGGCAAAAATGGTTTTCATCGCGCCGGTGGGGCGCCATCAAGGAGGGTCATCATGGCCAACGACATCAGCAACGACATCAGCAGTGAGGCCGTGCGCAACGGCAACACCCACGAGCGCATCGAACGCACCGCGACGCGTGTCAAGGAAGGCACTTCCAGTGCGGTCAGCGGCGCCAAGCAGAAATTCGACGCCGCCGCCGATCGCGTGGAATCGGGCTTGCACCGCGCCACCGATGCCAGCGCGCGCGGGGCCGAACTCGCCGCCGACAAGGCAGGCGAATGGCGCGATCGCGGCACCGAACTCGCTTCCCGCGCGCGCGACCGCGCGGATGACGCGCTCGACAACGTACGCGATTTCGTGCGCGAGAAACCGGTGCAATCGGTGGCGATCGCGCTGGCGGCCGGCTGGCTGCTCGGGCGGTTGCTGGGTCCGCGCCGCTGACGCGGCCCATGGCTTCCCGGTGGGCGTGCAGGGATGAACGTCGAAACCGAAGAGCGCCCCGAATCGGCTGAATCCGACGCGCAACGGGCCGCCGCGCAGGCTTCGGCCGGTGCGGTGCTGGGTGCTGGTGCGACGCTGTTCACTTCGCTGCAACGCACGGCTGCGGCGCTGCTGGCGCTGTTGACCGCCGAAGCGCAGGTGTTCGGCGCAAGCATCGGCCTCATTTTTCTTTCCAGCGTCGCGCTGGTGGCGTTCGCCGTGGCCCTATGGGTGTGCATCGTGGCGCTGATCGGCTGGGCGCTGGCCGTGGTGACGCATTCGATCGGCATTGCGCTGGCGATCCTGGTCGGCATGCACCTGCTGCTGGTCATCGGCATCTGGATGGCCATACGACGCGCGATCCTGCAGGCCACCTTCCCGCGCACCCGTGCCGAATTCGTGGCGTTGCAACACGGCTTGCGGCGCGACTTCGCACGCTTCCGGCGCGCTTCGTCCCCGCCGTCGGAAAAGGAACCCGCGCCATGAAGTACACGCGTGCACTGACCAAACGTCGGCAGGCGCTGGCGCGCTCGCGTGCCGCGCGTGGCGACCTGCGCGCGTCGATGAACGAGGTCGTCGACGTCTATCGGGCGCACCCGCTGCCGACGCTGGTCGGTGCCGCGGGCATCGGTTTCGTGTTGTCGCAACTGCGGGTCGGCGGCGGACTGGTCCGGGCCGGCGTACGCGTGGCCAGCGGACCGGCTTGGCGTCTGGTGCGACAATACCTCAACGTCTGAACCGTTTTGATGTGGCGAGGGGGTCCGCCATGCCGTCATCGAGATTTTCCGGAAGCACCGACGCCGCAGGGACGCGGTCCGTGCCGCCGGGGCGGCTGCAGACCATCCGGCCACGGCGCCATGTCAGCGCGCTCGGAAGGCGGCGGGTGCGGCGGCTCCGTTCGCTGCGCGTTCCGCTGCTGATCCTGATGTTGCTGGCGATTGCCACCACGCTGGTGTTGGCGCGTTCGCTGTTCATTCCGTTGGTGCTTGCCGGGTTCATCGCGCTCGGTCTGAATCCGATCGTGGCAGGCCTGCATCGCATCTACGTGCCACGCCCGGTGGGCAGCCTGCTGGTGATGGTCGCGTTGGCCGCGGCCCTGACGGGCAGCGTGATCGGCCTGAGTGCACCGGCCACGGCCTGGTTGAAGGACGCGCCGATCGCCATGCGCGACGTGGGCTACAAGGTGAAGCGCCTGACGCGGCCCATCACCCGCGTCAGCCATGCCGCCTCGCAATCGCTGGCCGGCATCGGTGTCGTATCGCAGCCGACCAACCATCCGCCGCCACCCGGCGGGTTTTCCGTGGACAAGCTGGTGCAATCGGCGCCGAGCATTGCGGTCGCCGTGCTCACGGTCGCGTTGCTGGTGTTCTTCTTCCTGAGTTACGGCCGCAACGTTGCCGCGCATCTCGTAACGGCGATGCCGGGATTCAGTTATCGACGGGTCGCACTGGGGCTGATTCGCGGCATCCAGGAGGAGTTTTCGCGGTACCTCCTCACCGTCACCTTGATCAACATCGCGCTGGGTCTGATCACCGCGGCGATCCTGTGGGCGCTGGACATGCCCGATCCGCTGCTGTGGGGCGGGCTGGTGACGTTGCTCAACTACATGCCCTATGTCGGCGCGGTCACCAATACGTTGCTGCTGCTGACGGTAGGCCTGCTGAACTTCAACGATCCGTTGCATGCGCTGGCGCCCGCGGCGTGCTTCGCGGTACTGGCCGCGCTGGAAGGCAACGTGATCACGCCCATGATCATGGGCCGGCGCATGCGCCTTTCGCCGCTGGCGATCCTGGTGTGGCTGCTGATCTGGGGCTGGATGTGGGGCATTCCGGGCGCGCTGCTGGCAGTGCCCATGCTGACGTGCCTCAAGTTGATCACGGAATGGCTGCCGGGCTGGCGGTGGTTCGCGAGGATGGTGGAGCGGTAGGTTGGGCTGACCGTTGCTTCATCGGCGCCACCCTACGGAGATTACGTTTTGCGCTGGATCAAGCGCGCCTGCCGCGAACCCGGCAAACTAGGCGAAAGCCAAGCAACAGAGCACCATGACCGAGGCATTGCAAGCCGACGAAGCGCGCATCAACCGCGCGCGCGCGCACGCGGCGCAACACCGGATCGCCGACGCGGAAGCGCTTTACCGCGACATCCTGAAAACCGCGCCTGACACGCCGGAGGCCCTGAACTTCGTGGCAATGTGCGCGTTGTCGCGTGGCGAGTTCGCCTCGGCGGGACGCGATCTGGAACACGCCGCCCGCCTCAACCCCACCGAACCGGAGATCTGGAAGAATCTCGGCATCGTGCACCTGGCGCAGCGTCACGGCGGCGAAGCGCTGGATGCCTTCGACCGCGCGCTCGGACTGGAACCGATGCATTTCGCGGCGCGCCTGCACCGCGGCGCGGCACTGGAACAACTCGGCCGCGCCGACGACGCGACCACCGCGTATTTCGGCGCCTTGTCCGCGGCGCAGAGCCGCGGCAAGTGGCGCAGCGACGTGACCACGCCGCCCGGCCTGCGCCCGGCCGTGAAGCATGCGATCGCATTCGTGAACCTGCACCGCAAGCGCCTCTTCATGGAATTGATGCAGCCGTTGCGCGACAAGTACGGCGCCGGCGCCCTGACGCGCGTGGAGCAGGGGCTTGAAATCTATCTGGAAGAACGGCCGGCCAACTACCCCGATCCGCGTCAATACTGCAAATTCTTCTACGTACCGGGCCTTACTGCGACCCCGTACTATCCGCGCGAGCTGTTTCCGTGGCACGCGGAACTGGAGCAGCACACCGATACGATCCGCGAGGAACTGCGCGGTGTGTTGGAGCAGCCGATCGGCGTGCAGCCATTCCTCGGCACCAACGACAACAAGCTGCTGAAGGAACAAAGCCTGCTCGACGGCACCCGCGGCGAGGCCCAGTGGAATTCGTTCTTCTTCCACCGCCACGGCGAAGTGTTCGAGCAGAACGCGCGGCGTTGCCCGCGCACCACCGCAGTCCTGGCCTCGCTGCCGCTGGTGCACATCCGCGGCCACGCGCCGGAAGTGCTGTTCTCAATCCTGACGCCCGGCTCGCACATCCTGAAGCACCACGGCGTCACCAATTCGCGGCTGGTCACGCACCTGCCACTGATCATCCCCGAGGACTGCGCGATCAGCGTGGGCGGCGTCGAACACGCGTGGCAGGAAGGCCGCTGCGTCACCTTCGACGACACCTTCGAACACGAAGCCTGGAACCGCAGCGACAAGGTGCGCGCGGTGATGATCCTGGATTCCTGGCACCCCGATCTCACCGAAGCCGAACGCGAAGCGGTCGCGCTGCTGGTCGGCGGGATCGGAGATTTCAATCAGGCGGCAAAAGTGGATGCGCCGCCGAAGGACTGATCATGGGGTGCAGGCAGTGAGCAACAAAACCGCATCGCAGCTCGTGGCCGAAGCCAAGGCCAGCGTGGAGAATCTCACTCCCGACCAGGTGCAGGCCGAAATGGCTGCGGGCGCGCTGCTGGTGGATGTGCGCGATGCCGCCGAGCGCACGGGCGGCGTGATTCCGGGCGCCTTGCACGCGTCCCGCGGCATGCTGGAATTCCACGCCGACCCCACGTCGCCGCTGCACAAACCGGAACTCGATCCCAACCGCCGCGTGATCCTGCATTGCGCTTCAGGTGGACGCTCGGCACTGGCAGCCATGACGTTGCGGCAACTCGGCTACAGCGATGTCGCGCATCTGGACGGTGGCTTCAAGGCATGGGTGGCCGCGGGCAAACCGGTTGCCAGACCGTAGTCGTCACGCGATGTCCTGCAGCCATCCGGAATAAATCGCGACCAGCAAAAGCGTGCCCAGCGCGATGCGGTAAATCGAAAACGGCGTGAAGCGGTGCGTGCGGATGTAGCGCAGCAACCATTTCACTGCGACGAACGCGACGATCAGCGACGCCACGAAGCCCACAACGAGCGCGCTCCAATCCTCGTGCACCGTGCCACCCTGGTGCATCACCTTCAGCAATTCGTAACCGGTTGCCGCGTACATGGTGGGAATGCCGACCAGGAACGCGAACTCGGTCGCGGCCGCGCGATTGGACGTGCCGAACAGCATCGCTGCGAAAATCGTCGCGGCCGAGCGCGAGGTGCCGGGAAACACGCCGGCGATCATTTGCGCGATGCCCACCAGGATCGCGACCGGCCAGGTCACCTCCTTGCGCTCCGGCATGCGCGCGGCGATCTGTTCCGCGCCAATCATCCAGATGCCGCCGATGACCAGCGCCCAGGCGATCGGCGTGATCGTTTCCGGCAGCGTGAAGCCGAGACGAGTGGCGACCAGGCCGAGCACGCACGTGATCACGAACGCCACGACCAGCTTCAACAGGTAATCGCGCGTTTCCGCATCGCGCCAGCGCGTCAGCAACTGCCAGATGCGTTGCCAGTACACCAGCGTGATCGCGAGGATCGCGCCCGCCTGAATGCCGACGTTGAACAAGTCCGAGCGCGCACCCAGCCAGTGCTCGGCGATCAGCAAGTGTCCGGTCGAGGAAATCGGAAGGAATTCGGTGATGCCTTCGATGATGCCGAGAACGACGACACGGAAAAAATCATGCATGGGCGTTGCGCCACAAGCCAAAGTTGCGCAAGTGTAAGCGGGCGAAGGCTGGCGGCGCAGCCGTTCGTCGACGGATTCCCGCGCGACGTTCCGATCGGGTTAACGCGCGCTGCGTCATCATGCCGCATCAAGTCCGCGTGCCGGCCGTCGTGACGCCGCGCGTGATCCTGGCATCGAGCAGGGGGAATGCCGAACGATCGGCACGTTTCCACGTGCCGCCAGCTTCGGAGGAACCATCCCGCGGATGATCGGCAAATCTGCCGTCAACTGGACCCGCAGTCTTTATCGGCCGCTCCGTCGCGCCGGGCAACGTGCCCTGCGCAAACCCGCTGCACGCACGTCGCGCATCGCGCGGCAACCCGAGCGCTATCCCGCGCTCGACCACGCCCGGTTCGTGTTGATCGCGCTGGTGGTGATCGGACACCTGCTGGAACAACTGTCCGATTCTGGCCCCTTCGCGGCGGCGCTTTATCGCTGGATCTACCTGTTTCACATGCCGGCGTTCGTGCTGGTTTCCGGCGCGGTTTCGAAAACCGACCTGACACGTCGCCGCGTCTTCGCACTGGCGACCTGCGTGTTGTTGCCGTACGTGGTGTTCCAGACACTCTATCCCGCGTGGGATGCGTGGCTGTCCGGCTCCGGTGACTGGTCGCAAGGCTACCTCACGCCGTACTGGTTGCTGTGGTATCTGCTGAGCCTCGCATGCTGGCGGGTGTTGTTGCCGCTGTTCGCGCGACTGAAGTTTGCGTTGCCGCTGGCGGTGATCATCGCCCTGGCTGCGGGCATGGCGCCGTGGATCGGTTATCCATTTTCGCTGTCGCGCACGCTGGTGTTCTTTCCGTTGTTCCTGCTCGGCCATCGCATCGGCCCGCGGCGCTTGCAGCAATTGGGCGGCGCGCCCGTGCGCAGGTTCGCCGCGGTGACGGTGCTTGCCGCTGCAGCGGCCGGTGCGTGGTTTCTGCGGGACCTCGATCCGGAATGGTTGTATGCGTCGATGGACTACGCGTCCTTGCGGATCGCGCCGTTCGCGGGCGCGATGACGAGACTCGCGCTGCTGAGCGCCTCCGCAATATGCGCGCTGTCCGTGCTCACGCTGGTGCCCCGCCGTGCGCGTCACGCCGGCTTTGGGCGGCGCAGTCTCACGGCTTATCTGGTGCACGGCTTCCTGGTGCTCGGCGTCGCTGCAACCGGCGCCTTTGCGCTGTTGGCGCAAGCGCTTCCGGCGTGGGCGGCACTGGTTCTGTGCGTGACGGCGGGCGCCGTGATCGCGGCGGCGTTGTCCACCCGCTGGGCCGATCGGATTTTCGCGCTGTTGACGCGCCCGGTGCGGTGGATCGTCGCCTTCGGACAAATGCTGGCAAGAGGCCACAGCGCGGGGTTGGCGCCGAACCGGCCATCCGCAGCCGGGCGTTTGCCGGCGCACGATCTCCCGGCAAATCGCGAGCATGGCGCTTCACCCATACGCCCGCGGATGGAACAAAACAAACGTCTGTATTAGGCTTGGCGCGTCCGCCGATTGGCAACCGGAGATTCCCGCCATGTTCCGTCCGCGTCATCTCGCCTGCGCCGTGGCGCTGGCGCTTGCCAGTTCCGCCGCGTTCGCGCAATCCGCTCCGGCCGCCGTACAACCGTCTGCGCACGCGGGTTTATTCGACAACGTCGTGGTGTTCGGCGACAGCCTGAGCGATGACGGTAACCTGGATTTGTCCTGCATCAGTCAGGGTCAGTGTCCGCAGTTGCCTTTCCTGATGCGCTTCACCACCAACCCGGGTGAAGTCGCGGTCGAGCACATCGCGGATTATTTCGGAACGCCGCTCACCCCGGCGCTGATGCAGGGCACCGACTTCGCGTTCGGCGGCGCGGGCATCCTCAACAATTCGCCGGGCACGCCAGCGAGCGTGCCGCTCCTGCCGACCCAACTCGGCATGTACCTGCAGGCGAACGGCAACAAGGCCGATCCGAACACCTTGTACAGCGTGTGGGGCGGCGCCAACGATGTGTTCTACGCCGCGACGTCCGGGGCGGCGGCGGCGACCGCGCAGCAGTTGATCCAGCAGACGATCGCGGCGCAGGTGCAGCAGGCGATCGCGGCCAACCTGATTCCGAATGATCCGGCGGCGATTGCCGCTTTCACGGCGCAGATCACGCCCATCGTGACCCAGCAGGTGGTGGCGCAGGTGACCGCGGGTGCGGGCGTGTCCTCGCTGATGGACCAGGCCCAGATCCAGGCTTACCTGCAGCAGGCCGCCACGACCGAACTCGGCATGGTCAAGCAACTCGGCGACGCGGGTGCGCGCTACGTGATGGTGTTCAACCTGCCGAACATCGGC
>DAIUEL010000008.1:21752-31498 GCA_036845145.1 Rhodanobacteraceae bacterium
TTCGAATGCCTGCCCGCGGGTACGCCGGGGGCCACGGTCACCTACCAGCCGGGCACCGAGAGCACCTATCTCTTCGCCGACGGCGTGCATCCCACCGCCGCCGCGCACGCGATGCTGGCGCAATACGCGGAGTCGATCATCACCGCGCCAGGCCAGATTTCATTGCTGGGCGAGGCACCGTTGCAGATCAACCAGAGCCTCAACCGTTCCGTGCTCGACCAAGCCGCCACCAGCCTCGCGGGCGTATCCGGCAACGGCTTGCGGGTCTGGGCGAACTACGACTATGCGCGCCAGCGCCTCGACGCGCAGGTGAATTCGCCCAAGAGCAGCAACGACGTCAACACCCTCAGCATCGGTGCCGACATCCATCCGGCCGATGCACTGACCGCGGGCATGGCTTTCACCATCGGTCAGCAGAAGGATGAATTCGCGGGCAATGCCGGCGGCTTCAAGCTGCAGGATCTGCTGGCGACGGGTTACGTGATGTGGGGCTGGCAGAATGCGTACTTCGGCGCGATCGGCAGCTTCGGCCATCTGGGCTACAGCAACGTGCACCGCGACATTCCGATTGGTCCGACCGTGCGTTACGAAGACGGCGACACGTCCGGCTCGCACATTGCGTTCACGCTGACCGGCGGCTGGTGGCTGGATTTCGGCGACTGGCGCACCGGTCCGTTCGCGGATATCGCGTGGCAGCACATCCACGTGAACGGCTACAACGAGAACGGCAACGACGCGACGACGATGACGTTCGGCAGGCAGGATCGCCACGCGCTCATCGGCACGCTGGGTTGGCAGGTGGCCGCGAACCTTCAGGCCGGCAGCGCGATGCTGCATCCTTACGCGCGGGTCGCATGGAACCACGACAGCGATGCCGACCCGCGCGATGTCAGCGCGGGTCTGGTCAGCATGCCGGGCACGTTCGCGTTGCCGGGTTTCGTGCCGGACAGCAACTGGGGCAGCGCAGGCGTGGGCCTCGCCGCCGACTTCACGCCCAGCTTTTCGGGCTGGATCGGTTATGACGGCCGTTTCTCCGATTCCAGCCAGCGCGTCGACAGCGTGAACATTGGCGCCAAGTTCCGGTTCTGATCCGCACCGTTGCATGAAACAAAAAGCCGCGCGTCTTGCGACGCGCGGCTTTTTTCATGGGCGGACCGTGGTGCTCAGTGGTTCTTGGCGAACTTCTTGTACTCGGCTTCGGCCTGCTTGTGCAGCGACTTGGCCGTGTCGTCGGAAACCTTGTCGGTCTTGCCACCATTGGTCTGCTGATTCAGCACCAGCACGCCGTTGTCGTCCCAGCCGACCTTTGCGGTCGAGGTTGCCGGTGCATCGGGTTTCGGCATTTGTTCCTGCACCACTACCCACGGCAGGCCATTGCGGTAGGCGTACTGGGTCTTGGTGAAGCCCTTGTCGGCCTGGTTGACCTGCTCGATGATGAATTCGACGCCATGGACATCGCTGAACACCTGCCAACTATGTGATTCGCCGATCTTGCTGGAGGTGCCGGACTTCACTTTCATGCCGCCGGTCTGGCGCTTGGCGTTTTCGAAGTCGGCCAGCATCTTTTCCGCCGGCGTCGGCTCGGCCACCAGCGTCAGGTCGACGTTGGCGGGCTGGCCGTGGGTCAGCACCGGCTGCTGCAATTTCGTCGAATAGGTGCGGCCGTTGTCCTGCATGGTCGCTTGCAAAACGTACAAGTCGTTCGGGTTGATCGCAGACGATGAGAACGGAATACGGAATGCCTGCGGGAACTGCGGCGGGCTGAAGTCCTGCTTGTTGACGGTGACGCTCGGTTGCCGGGTGACATCCACCAGCGAAAGTTCGAGTTTGGCCTCGGGGGTGATCGCCGATGGCGGATTCTGCACCGTGACGGTACCGCTCACCGCGGTAGCCGCGGACGCCGGCGTTTCAGCCGAGGCGGTCGCGGCGGCCGAAGGGCTGCCGCTTGACTCGCTGGAGCCGCCGCACCCTGCCAGCAGCAGCGGGGCAACCAGCAATGACGCAACAACAAGCTTTCGCATGGGGGGAATTCCTCGTGATGGGATCGGCGCGCATCGGATGCGGCGCACCGGCACAAGCCCGCGCGTGGATGCGGGCCAGAACTTTCATGTTACCGCGGGCCGCTGCGCGACGAAAGACGTCGTGCTGGCGGCGTTCACCCGGGATGAGGAGATGTCGTCACCACGTGAACTTCCAGTCCCTGCCATGCATCGCGAAACGAGCGGAAATGAATTTGACACAATCTACCTTTCGTGATGCTTTCGTCATCGTTGCAACTCTGTTAATTTACGGCTAATGTGAACTCTGCGTTAACGTTCGGCTTTGCTGAACCGGGAATAGCGTTCCCGGATCGACCTTTCCGTCCGCTTTCCGCGACGCGTAGGGGCGTCAATCAACACACCACCGCACCACGGGGAGTACTCCTGATGAATCGCAAGCTTCTGGCTTCCGCAATTTGCGCCAGCCTGTTCGTTGCAGGCACGGCGTACGCGCAGGACAACACGGCACCGCAGCAGGCGCAGGATCAGTCGACCACTACTGCGCAACAACAAGAGAACAAACGAGAACCGAAAACCTTGGAGGCAGTTACCGTTTCAGGATCGCTTCTGAAGCGTCCCGAGTACGAAACAACGTCGCCTGTGCAGGTCGTTCCGATCAAGGCGGACGAAGCGGCAGGTCTCTTCAATGTGACCAGCTTCGTGCAATCGACGGCGGCGGCGGCAGGTTCCACGCAGATCAACGGTCAGTTCGGCGGCTTCGTAATTGAGGGCGGCACGGGTATCCAGCCGATCGACCTTCGCGGCTTGGGGGCCCAGCGCACACTCGTCCTGCTCGACGGCCAGCGGCCAGGACCGGCGGGTACTCGCGGGCAGGTAAACAATTTCGACCTCAACGTCATTCCGCGGGCCATTATCCAGCGCATCGAAATCGTCAAGGACGGTTCGTCTTCCATCTATGGTTCCGACGCTATTTCCGGCGTGGTCAACCTCATCACCAAAAAGCGGCTGGATCACACTGAAATGGACTTTTTCGTCTCCTCGCCGGAACACGGGGGCGGCGAGCAGTACTCTGCTTCCATTGGCACAGGTTGGAATTTCAACAAGGGGAATATTACATTCGCCGCCGAGGTCAATCGGCAAGAAGCGCTCAAGATCGGCCAGCGCGACTTTCTCGACTGCCCCCGTGACATGGTCTACGGCCCGGACGGCCAGCGTGTTGACCGCCCGGACCATTCGATCCTGGAAGGGACCAATCTTGCAGATTGCAACAATTTGCTGATCCAGACCGTTATCGATCCTTTCAGCGGCCAACGTTACGTGCCCACCAAGGACGGCAGCACCGGACCGAACAGCCCGGTACCGGGATACCACCTGTCGCAGCGGACCACGTACGCGCAGAGTCCCACACCGTTCAACGACCAAGTCACCAATTTTGCAAAATACGGTGACGCCTATGCGATTGATCGCAACCAGACTGGCACGGCCTATCTTGCCAGCAGTTTCAATTTCGGCGCCGTGGACTGGGATACCCAGTTGATCTTGAACCGTCGCACTACCAATCACAATGACTGGCGACAGTTCTTCCCGATCGTTTTCAACGACAACGGCTGGTCGACTGCCGACTCGAGTTTCTACGGCGGTGCGGGCACCAAGCAAAGCGGTTTCGAGCCCGTGATGCTTTTCCCGTTCAACCAGAAGGTTTCAGTGAATTACCAGTACCTGCGCACAGCCTTGTCGGGTGCGTTCGGCAACAGCAGCTGGTCTTGGGCGGTCAATGGCAGTTACACCCGCTCGGATGGCGACTACAGCTGGCAGGCAATCAGTGCCGAGAAAAGCGGAGACTGGAATAACCCGCTCAATCAGCTTACCGGCAGATCGCTCGTCAACTATTTTGATCCCGGTTTCCTCGATGGGTCGAAAGTGAACGAGCTCTACGGTGCGATTGGTGAATACCTGACGGGCAATACCCTCTACAAGCAGCAAGATCTCAACGCCGTCGTCAACGGCAACCTGTTCGAGCTTCCCGCAGGCGCGGTCAGTGCGGCGTTCGGCGCCGATTACCGGCACATGTCGATTGACGACCGGCCGCCCCCGGCTTCATGGGGCCTCACTGGTGCGGGCGAAACGGTAGGTTCCGACCATGTCACGGAGGTGTTCGGCGAAGTGGGCGTGCCGATCATCAAGGGGTTGCCAGGCGTCGAGTCCTTGAACGTCGACTTGTCGGGACGGGAGTTCAAGTACGGTTCGGTGGGCAGTTCGGCAAATGTGTGGAAGTACGGCCTCAACTGGCAGCCGATTCCGACCTTCCGGATCCGCGGCACCATCGGCACCTCGTACCGTGCACCTGCTCTTTATGAACTGTATCTGGCCGACCAGACCGGATTCGTTTCGCAGTTGTCGATTGATCCCTGCATCAATTGGGCGGAGAGCTCCAACCAGTTCATCCAGGCGAACTGCGCGGCCGCGGGTATCCCGGGCAATTACGCAGGCAATGGCCCAACCGCTTTGATCTCCCAAGGTGGCGGCAAGGGCTTCCTGAAGCCCGAAACTTCCCGTGCCAAGTCACTTGGCTTCGTCTGGTCGCCGACATTCGCCAACCTCAATGTGGCTGTCGATTACTTCGACTACCACATTCGCGGTGAAATCCAGTCGCTCTCCGGAAGCAGCATCGTCACGTCCTGCTACAACAAGCCCGTGTTCCCGAACGATTTCTGCAACATGTTCGAGCGTAATCCGGGCACGGGCACCAATCCGTACAACATCACGGCAGTGCACGCCACCTACGTCAACGTGAACCAGGAGCGCGACCGCGGCTACGACGTGCAGATGAATTACTCCGAGGATTTCTCGTTCGGAAAGCTGTCGCTGGACGGAGAGTTCACCTACACGATGCAACATGTCCAGCAGGTGTTCAGTAGCGCGGAAGCCAGCGGATTCGGCATCAACAACTTCACGGGTTCGATCGGAAATCCGCACTGGGTGGGAATCCTGAACGCCAGCCTGAAACGCGGTGACTGGACGTACAACTGGCAAGGCTTCTATACGAGTCCTTCCTCCGATTGGCGGTTCGAGGATCCGGTCTTCACCTACCTCGGGCTTGCCAATACAACCGAAGTCATCCGGATGGGTGGGCAGTTGCGGCACAGCGTATCGGCAAGCTACAACTACGCCGACAAGTTGAACATCACGTTCGGCATTCGCAACCTAACGGATCGGACGCCGCCACCCGTCTCGGGCACCATCGGGACGGAAAACCTTGCAGGCAATACCGTGCTCGGAGCCACGCAATACGACTGGTTCGGTCGCACGTATTTTGCGCGGTTGAATATCAAGCTGTAACGCGCAGAGTGGTATTGTTCAGAAAGAGGCGACACATTGTCGCCTCTTTTTTTAGTCCGCCTACCCAGGAGCGGGCGCTTTCGAAATCTTTGCGAATAGGAGAGTGAGGCTTCCATGGGACAGCACGTCCCTTACGAGGTATCAAAGTTCAAGCGGCACTTGATTGTGCCCCTTCAATGGCGGCGCTTGCCGTTGCACTGAAACTCAATGACGTGTTGCGCGACGCGGTACACGCGTTGCTGCCCACCAGCAGTTACAATCTTCGGCGTGGTCTTTGCGGGCAAAGGGTGTTTGTGCTCGCGGTTGAATAAGTAGGGAAGGATGCTTGCCACAGCATTACCGGCTCTGGCGGCAGAGGCCAGGACCGAATTTCGGGAAGCGGCGCCCAGGCAGCCTCGCTGATTACGGAATGGCATCCAATACAGACCCAGAATTCTTGCAATCCTCGCAGCGGCGTCCGCTCTCGCGCGTGGCGTCACGCATGTGGGAGCGAGCGCGCAAAGAGTGGGAACAACAGCAATTTGACGCCGCCGAGCGATCGTTGGCGAATGTCGTGGCGTTGGCGCCGGACGATTCAGAGGCCGTCCGGATGTTGGGAGTTGCGGCCCAACGTCGGGGCGACCATGTGGCTGCCATCGCCTGGTTTCGACGAGCGCTCGTATCCATGCCGCACGATGCTGGTTTGTGCATCGGGTTGGGCATCTCATTATTCGAGGTCGAAGAAGTTGATGAAGCTTTGATCCTTCTGCGGCGTGCCTGTGAGCTTGCACCAGCACTGGCGCCCGCATGGTTCAATTACGGCAAAGCGCTCGAAAAGCAAGCGCGGATGGAAGATGCCGCCGTGGCCTTGCAACGTGCACTTGACCTGGATCCTTCGCATATCTCTACCCGCTTGTCACTGGCTCGTGCACAGGTGAGCTTGGGCAGGATTGAAACTGCCGTGGCGGGATTCCGTGAAGTACTGCGTCGTGATCCCGATAACGCGGAAGCGTGGTTCGGCTTGTCGAACCTCAATACATTTCAGTTCAATGCCGCCGACGCAGCACGTCTGCAGCGCGCATTCGGGCGCAAAGATCGAACGGCTGAAGATCGAGAGTTGCTTGGCTCCGCTTTGGCCAAGGCACTGGAAGTCCAAGGCGATTACGTGCATGCCTTCGAGATATTCCGTGATGTCAAGGCGTCGCAACGGCAACGGGTGAAGGGCAGTGCCGCTGGGGAGCAAAGACGCGTGCAAACAATCGCACGAACGTTCGCTCAAGCATTGCCTGAGCCCTTGGATGCCCGGCTTGGCCAAGAGGTCATCCTCATCATCAGTCTCCCACGCTCCGGCTCGACTCTGGTCGAGCAAATACTTGCTTCGCATCCGCAGGTGGAGGGCGCCAACGAGATTAGGGACATGCAGCTTGTCATCGACGCGGAAGCGCGACGCCGTGGTTCGGCGTTTCCGTTGTGGGTGCCTGAGGCTACAGCGGAAGATTGGCATCGATTGGGTTCGGAATACCTTGCCCGAACGGCGCATTGGCGCAAGACCAAACCGCGCTTTACCGACAAGAATCTCTTGAACTGGTATCTGGTTGGCGCGTCAATGACTATGTTGCCCGCTGCTCGTGCCGTGATGGTGCGACGCGATCCGCTGGAGACCTGTCTCGCATGCTATCGGCAATACTTCACCGGCAACGCCGGCTTTGCGTGCGACCTGGACGACATGGCCGATTACTGCATCAATTTCATGCGCCTGACGCGCTTTTGGCTGGAAAAATTTCCCACCCGCATATTCGATCTTCAATACGAGACACTGATTGCCGATCCTGAGGCGACAATCCGTCGTCTGCTGGCCTTCTGTGGCTTGCCGTTCGACCCTGCCTGTCTTGCATTCCACAGGACGTCTCGCGCGGTCCTGAGTACGCCAAGCGCAGCCCAGGTGCGGCAACCCTTGCGCCAAGACACTGCGCGTAGTGCCCTCTACGGCGACAAGCTTGACCGCCTGCGCCAACGTCTGCGGGAGGCGGGTTTGCCGGAGCGTGACCCCAAACCGGAAGCGCTGCTCTAGGAGACCCGGTTACCAGTGCCCGATTCCCATGGAGCCGTGACCAACCACGTCCATGAGGCCTACTGAAAATGGAACAAAGAGCGAGTTAAATTCACCGTCTGACCCTTGTTATGGGTGACCATTCCTAAAAGAAGCCGGCTGGCGCGAGCCCCGCCGCACTTAGGCGACGCCTGTCCGAACTTTTCGTTATGCTATGGTCGACAATCGCGGCGCCACAGGTGGCATGAAGCGTGCGCATTGCGGAACAACACATTTCGGAGTGAACAACATGCAGAAGCCGGTTTTCCGGATCTTGCTCGCAGGCGTTTTCGCAGTAGTTTTCGCTCCATTTGCGAGCCACGGATCCGAGGCTATCCCGATCGAGGATTTGGCACGTCTTCCCGCCTTGCAGGGGATGTCCATGAGTCCCGACGGCAAGCACCTTGTGGGGCTCATTCCAGCGCCCAATAATCCAGACAGTACAGCCTTGGCGACGTGGGACACTTCGTCATTGGCAGCGGGACCCAAAGTAATTACGCCATCCGGAGACCGGATGAAATTCATAGCGGCATTTGCCCTGAAGGCGGACAAGGTTCTGGCGGTGGCTCGACAAGAGTGGACCGGCGATCTTGGGGGATGCGGGGAAGGCAAGGACGCCGGGTCGACAGAGACATTCGTGACCAAAGCTTACCTCACTGGTGACGATCAGAAAAAATTTGACGAAGCCTTCACCAGCGACAAAGTGCGGAACGTTGGTGTGAGCGAATCTACCCGACGATGCCTGGAGATCAGCGGCACGGCGAGACTCGTCGACATGCTCCCGCTCGATCCTGACAACGTCATTATTGAACGAGCCAGCGGCGTAAGTCTGGTCAGCACTTATTACCTTTACAACCTGAAAACAGAGCGGACGAAGCTTTTGTTTACGGGTGGGTCTCGCACCACGCCTTCCTTGTTCGACTCTCGAACTGGCAACGTGTTGGCAAAGACCGAGATTGAGCCGACGGGTGATGATTACGAGCAGAAGATATACATCTTGAATCCCAAGAATGGGCAATTCGATCTCCAGCGGCCGCTGACGACAAAACTGTCGAACCGTCACGTCGTGGACGTGGTGGGTCGCGACGATGCGACGGGGGAATACTATGTGCTGACCGACCAGTTTTCGGACAAGGTTCAGGCGCGTGTCTACGATCCTGTTACCCAGAAGTTTGATCCCGAACCACTGGTGGCCGACAAGGATTATTCGATCGGTGCGCTGCTCTTTAGTACGCGGCACAGCAACTTCAATCAGATCATCGGTTTTGTCATTGAGGGTCCATATCGCCACACCGTGTATGTCGACCCTACGCTCAAGGGAATACAGGCGGGCCTGGAGAAAGCATATCCAGACCAGGAAATCGGCATTTCGAGCTATACGGACGATTTCTCGAAAATATTGTTCACTACCGAAAGCGCGAGCGATCCGACCGCCTACCATCTGCTGGTGGACAAACAGGAGGTCGTCAACTTGGGCAGTGAGCGCCCCTGGCTGAAATCGGCCATGACTGGGGAAGAAAGCTGGGTGACTTACAGGGCCCGTGACGGAATGGAAATTCCCGCGATCCTGGATCTGCCAGCGGGCTGGAAGAAAGGTGACGCGCCGGCACCCTCGATCGTCATGCCGCATGGCGGCCCTTGGGCGCGGGACTACATCGGCTGGGACCCTTCCGGTTGGGTTCCGATGCTCACCTCGCGTGGCTATGCGGTATTGCGTCCTCAGTATCGCGGGTCAGCGGGTCTCGGTCGCGAGCTTTGGCTTGCGGGCGACGCGGAGTGGGGCAAGAAAATGTCCGACGACCTCGATGACGGCGCGGCTTGGCTGATTTCGCAGGGCATCACCAGCAAGGGCGACATTGCCATTTTCGGTTATTCCTACGGTGGCTTTGCCGCGGTAGCCGCTGACGTGCGCTCACCGTCGCCGTACCAGTGCGCGATTGCGGGCGCACCCGTGGCCGACTTGGGAAGGCTGGGTACGTCGTGGAGTGACAACCGCCTGCAGCGCATTTTGCAGGGCAAGACGGTCACTGGCATGGATCCGATGGGCAACACGGACAAGGCTCACCTGCCGATCATGCTGTTCGACGGCACGCGTGACGTGCGCACACCACCGGCAATCCATGCTGAACGTTTTTACGATGCCGTCAAGGATAAGGTCCCGGCCCAGTTTCATTCGATTCCCGACATGCCCCACAGCCTGCCGTGGTACCCGAGCCAGCAGCGGCAGACTTTGAACTTGATCGTTGGTTTTCTGGCCAAAGACTGCGGGTTATCCCACCCGGGGCCAGCCAACTGATCCTGCTCCGCCCCGGGCAAGACTCTGGGGCGGACAGTTCGGA
>DAIUEL010000009.1:0-20362 GCA_036845145.1 Rhodanobacteraceae bacterium
TCGAGAGGATCGAGAACACGCCGATGCGGTTGCCGATGAAGTTCGGCGTGTCCTTCGCAAACACCACGCCCTTGCCGAGCGTGGAGGTGAGGAACGCTTCCAGTCCTTCAAGCAGGCCGCGATCGGTGGCCTTGCCCGGAATCACCTCGACCAGGTGCATGTAACGCGGAGGATTGAAGAAGTGCACCCCGCAGAACCGATGCCGCAGATTTTCCGGCAGCGCTTCGGCCAACTCGTTGATCGACAGCCCCGAGGTGTTGCTGGCGAGGATCGTATGTTCCGGAATGTGCGCGGCGACCTTCCTATAGAGGTCGAGCTTCCAATCCATCCGTTCGGCGATCGCCTCGATCACGAAATCGCAATCCTTCAGCGCGGCGAGGTTCTCGTCGTAATCGGCGGGCGTGATGGCGCTGGCGAGCTCCTTGACCGCCAGCGGCGCGGGCGACATCTTGCCGAGGTGCTGGATGGCCTTGACGGCAATGCCGTTCTTCGGCCCCTCCCTGGCGGCGAGGTCGAACAGCACGGTCTCGATGCCGGCATTGGCGAGGTGCGCGGCGATCTGCGCGCCCATCACGCCGGCCCCCAGCACGGCGGCTTTGCGGATTCGAAGGATGTCAGACATGAAAACTCCGGGGCAATCAGTGGAACTTGTGAAGAATCAGGCATTGGATTCCCGCTTTCGCGGGAATGACGGCAGCAAAAGGCGCACCATCACTACGCCCGCAGGCCCGCCGCGGTGAAATGGATCAAGTGTTTGGCCATCTGTTCGCGGTGGGTGCGCTCGCTGTCGCCGCTGCGGCGCTTGATCATCCCGAAATCGGCCATGGCGTACGTGAGCGCACCGACCGCGATGTCCAGCCGCCAGTACAATTCCTGTTTCTCGAGCTGCGGCAGCAGCCGTGCGAACGCCGCCGCAAAATCCTTGAGCACGTAGCCGTAGTTGTCCGACAGGAACGTGCGCAGGTTGCTGTTGTGCTCCGCGAATGCGCGTGCCAGCACGCGCATGAATACCGATCCGCCTTCGCGATCCAGCGATAATTCCAGCGCCGGCGTGATGAACGCGTCGAGCAGGTCCTCGAGGGTCACGGAATCGGACTTGGCGAGTGCGGCCAGGCGTTCGAGACGACGGTCGCTCAGTTCGTCCAGCCGGCGGCGGAATACCTCCTCGATCAGATTGTTCTTGGAACCGAAGTGGTAGTTGACGGCGGCCAGATTGACCTTGGCCGCCGCGGTGACCTGGCGCAACGACGCCGCAGCGAACCCGCGTTCCGCGAACAATTCTTCCGCGGCGCCCAGGATGCGTTGGCGGGTGGAGAATTGCGGGTTGTCGCGCATGCCGGTTTCCTGCCCAATCACGTTTCAAACAAACGTTTGAAGTCTAGGCTGAACGCGCACCCCGGTCAAACAGGTTCCCGCCCTTGGCCTCGTCCGCGCCGTTGAGCTAGAATCTTTCACTCTTTTGTGAGCTAACTCCGCATTTTGCGCGGGTTTTTCAGGATATGCTCACGAACCCGGGCGGGTTTCGTGCGCATTTTTTTATCTTTCATCAGCAAGTCGAGGAAAACATGGCGCTGGAGCGCACCCTTTCGATCATCAAACCCGATGCCGTCGCCAAAAACGTGGTCGGGCGGATTTACGCACGTTTCGAGAATGCCGGCCTGAAGGTGATCGCGGCCAAGATGAAACAGCTTTCGCGCGCGGAAGCCGAAGGTTTTTACGCGGTGCATCGCGAGCGTCCGTTCTTCAAGCCGCTGGTCGAATTCATGGTGTCAGGCCCGGTGATGATCCAGGTGCTGGAAGGCGAGGGCGCGATCGCGAAGAACCGCGAGTTGATGGGCGCCACCAATCCGAAGGAAGCGGCCGCGGGAACCATCCGCGCGGATTTCGCACAAAGCATTGACGCCAACGCGGTGCATGGCTCGGACGGCCCGGACACCGCACGTTTCGAAATCGGTTACTTCTTCGCCGCGACGGAACTCTGCCCTCGCGGGTAATTTGCTTTTCGGGGAATGCACATGGCCGACATGGCCCGTGCCAATCTGCTGGACTTCGACCGCGACGGAATGCGTGCCTTCTTCGCCGGGCTTGGCGAGAAGCCGTATCGCGCCGACCAGGTGATGAAGTGGATCTATCACCGCCTCGAAAGCGATTTCGGGGCGATGACCGACCTCGGCAAAGGCTTGCGCGAAAAGTTGCCCGAAGTCGCAATCATCTCGCCGCCCAAAGCCCTGCTGGACAAGGCATCCAGCGACGGCACCCGCAAATGGCTGCTGGGCATGGATGCGGGCAACGCGGTCGAAACCGTGTACATCCCCGAGCCGACGCGCGGCACGTTGTGCGTGTCTTCGCAGATCGGCTGCGGCTTGAACTGCCGGTTCTGTTCCACGGGTACGCAGGGTTTCAACCGCAACCTCGCCGCGTCCGAAATCATCGGGCAGGTGTGGCACGCCGCGAAACAACTCGGCAACGTCACCCACCAGCAACGCCGGATCACCAACGTGGTGATGATGGGCATGGGCGAACCGCTGCTGAACTTCGACAACGTCGTCAAGGCCATGAGCCTGATGCGCGACGACCTCGGCTTCGGACTCGCGTCCAAGCGCGTGACGCTTTCGACCGCCGGCGTGGTGCCGATGATCGACAAGCTGGGCGAGGTCGCCGACGTTTCGCTCGCGGTCTCGCTGCACGCGCCCAACGACGAGTTGCGCACGCAACTGGTACCGCTCAACAAGCGTTGGGGTATTGGTGAATTGCTTGATGCGTGCGCGCGTTACGCCGCACGCAAACCGCGCGCGACCATCACCTTCGAATACACGTTGATGAAAGGCATCAACGACACGCCGGTGCTGGCGAAGCAATTGGTCAAGTTGATGCGCCGCCTGCCGGGCAAGGTCAACCTGATTCCGTTCAACCCGTTCCCGGGCACACAGTACGAGCGCTCGGACGAAACGGTCATCCGCGATTTCCAGACGATCCTGTTGAACGCCGGTGTGCAGACGATGGTCCGCCGTACCCGCGGCGAGGACATCGACGCCGCGTGTGGCCAGTTGAAGGGCAAGGTGGCGGACCGTACCCGCCGCCATGCGGAATTCCAGCGCCGTGTCGAAGCCGCATCGCAATCGGAGATCCAGGCCCATGCTGCGTAAATCAGCCCTGCTGTCCGCGGCGATGGTGCTCGTGCTGGGGCTCGCGGCGTGCAAGCACGATCCGGCGATCATCGATTACCCGACGCCGATGAGCAACCTGAAGCAGGCGCCGCGCGACAGCGCCAAGGAAGACAAGCAGTCGGCCGCGCAGACGCATACGCAGCTCGCGGTGGCCTACATGGGCCAGAACAATTTGAAGGACGCCGAGACCGCGCTCAAGAAGGCGCTGACCTTCGACGACAAATACGTCCCGGCGCACACCATGCTGGCGATCCTCGAGTGGCGCATCGACCGGCTGCAGGAAGCCGACAAGGAATTCCGTGCCGCCATCGCGCTGGATCCTTCCAACGGCGACACCAACAACAACTACGGCAAGTTCCTGTGCGAGACCGGCAAGCAGCAGGATGCGATGCGCTATTTCAAGCGGGCGCTGGCCGATCCGTTCTACAAGACGCCGGCGGTGGCCAACACCAATGCCGGCACCTGCCTCTTGAAGAGCAACGATTACGCCGGCGCCGAAGCGTACCTGCGCAAGGCGCTGGAACTCGAACCGAATTACAGTACCGCCCTGCTGGCCATGGCCGCGCTCGATTACGGCAAGGGCGACGCGTTCAAGGCGCGTGGCTACCTGCAGCAGTTCGAAGCTGCCGGCGCGGCCACGCCTGATTCATTGCTTCTCGGTTACCGCATCGCCACTCGTCTTGGTGACAAGGAAACTGCCGCCAATTACTCCAGTCGCCTGCAGGATCAGTTCCCGAATTCGGCGCAGGCGCAATCGCTTGATGGTTCCAGCCAATGATCGATCGCGAAGAAGACAGCCGGGATCTATTCGACGCCCGGGACACGCAAGGTACTTCGCCCGTCGCGGAACACGATCACGCCGCCGATTCGCTCGGTGCGCGATTGCGCGCGGCGCGCGAAGCGAAGGGTTTGAGCATTCCCGAATGCGCCGGCGCGTTGCACCTGCCCATCAAGGTGCTGGAACGACTGGAGTCGAATGACTTCGGCGAGCCCGAACATTTCGTGTTCCTGCGCGGTGCCTTGCAGGGCTACGCGCGCCATCTCGGGTTGCCTGCCGGCGCTTGCGATCAGGCACTGCGCACCGTGGCCCCGGTCGAGCAGCCTCCGCTGGTGTCGGTGGCACGCACGTCGCCGGCGCGCTGGTTGTTGCAGCGCTACGGCACCGCGGCGACCTACATCGTGCTGACGGCGACCATCGCGGTGCCCTTGGTGTTGCTGGGCCTGCGCGGTGGACTGGAACGTCCCTCCGCTCGCATTGTCTCGCTGGACCAGGCACCGGCCTCGACTCCCCATACCGCGCAGGTGACGGCGCCGAGCAGCGCCACCGCCTCCAGTGACCTGTCGGACGCATCGCCCGATGCCACGCCGTTCCGTGCATCGATGACGCCGTTCGCGGCGATCGGACTCAGCGACAACGGCGATGCATCCCAGCCTCCGCCGGTGACGCCGGCCCCGATGCCGCTCGCCGCGGCCGGGCAGCACGCGCTCACGCTTTCGGCGAGCGCCGATTGCTGGTTCGAGATCACCGACGCCGACGGCAACAAGGTCGACTCCGGGATGCTGCACGCCGGTGACAACCGCACCTGGCACGCCGCCGGGCCGCTGCATGTCACGCTGGGCAACGCCGAAGGCGTCAGCGTCACCCGCGACGGCCAGCCGCTGGCGCTGGACGCGTACCGGCACGCCAATGTCGCCCGATTCGACGTTTTCGCCCCGCCTGCCGGCGGTGGCGAGAACGACTGACGGAGCGTTGAAAGGCGGCCTTCGGTTTGGGCAGCGGCCTGTCGCGGATCGAGCCCCGGAGGGTTCGATCCGTCGAAGCCCGCGTGGCGCATGTTCCGGGTCCGGCGTATTGAAAGTGCAGGAAGGCACTTTTCAACAAACGATCGAGTTCCAGTATCCTTGGCCGTTCCGCGCGCGGTTTCCGACGCGCGGGATTCCGCACGCACGTGGGTGAACGATGGCTTTCGAAGATTACGACCAGTACGAGCAGGGCGAACAGGTCCGCAAGTGGATCAAGGAAAACGGCATCGCCGTCGTGGTCGGGGTGGTGCTGGCGCTGGCGCTGATCTTCGGCTGGCGGCAATGGCAGGAGCACAAGGCCAACCGTGAGGTGCAGGCGGCCTCGCAGTTTGCCGTGATCCAGAACGCGGTGCAGTCGGACAACAAGCAGGCGATGGCCGCCGCGCTCGCCGACCTGCAGAAGAACTACGCCGACAGCGCCTATGCGGCGCTGGGCAGCGCCGCTACGGCCGAGTACGACGTCGGCAAGGATGACTTGAAGCCGGCCGCGCAAAACCTGCAGTGGGCCGTTTCCCACAGCAAGCAGCCAGCCCTGAAGTCGCTGTTCACCTTGCGCCTGGCACGGGTGCTGATCGCGCAGGACCAGGCCCAGCAGGCGCTGAAGGAACTGGCGGGCATTCCTTCCGGCCAGTACGCGGCGCTGTCCGCGGAACTTCGCGGCGATGCGCTGCTCAAACTCGGCAAGTCCAGCGAAGCGCGCGACGCCTATCAACAAGCGATGGCGAAGCTCGACAAGGACAATGGCGCGCCCGCGCGCCACGCGTTGCAGATGAAGCTGGACAACCTCTCGCAGCCCGCCGCTGCACCGCCCGGAGCCAAGGCTCAATGAAGCTTCGCCATCTTCTGCTGTTGCCGCTGCTGGTCGCGACGGTCGCATTGTCCGGTTGCGGGTTGTGGAACAAGATATTCAAGCACGGCGAAAACGTGCAGCCACCCAAGCCGCTGGCGGAATTCACGCCCAGCGTGCAGGTCGAGGAATTGTGGTCCACCCGGATCGGCGACGGTTCCGGGCGTTCAGGCATTCGGCTGCAACCGATGTTCGCGGACGGCAAGCTGTACCTGATCAGCACCGACGGCAAGATCGAGGCGCTGGACGCGGCCACCGGCAAGGAAGTGTGGGAACAGTCCACCCGCACCGGAAGCGGCATCTGGCCTTTCAAGCACAAGAAACCCGGCCCCGACGCGCGTTACGCGGGCGGCCCGACCGTGCTCGGCAACCTGCTGGTCGTCGGCACGCTGGATGGTCACGTATACGGGATGGACGCCGCATCCGGCAAGCAACTGTGGAGTGCCACGGTGGACGCCGAGGTGGTTTCGTCGCCCGCGATCGACGCAGGCATGGTGTTCGTGCGCACCAACTCCGGTTACGTGTATGCGTTCGATGCCAATTCGGGCGAGCGCAAGTGGCTCTACGACCAGGCCAATGTGCCGTTGCTCAGCCTGCGCGGCAATGGTCCGCTGCTCGCCGCGCACGGCGTGGTGATGTTCGGCAGCGATGACGGCAACGTGGTTTCGCTTCGCAGCGACACCGGCGCGATCCAATGGAAGGTCCCGATCACCAAGGGCTTGGGGCGCACCGACATCCAGAAATTGAACGACGCCGACGATGCACTTCAACTCGACGGCAGCATCTTGTATGCCACGGCCTATCACGGCGAACTCACCGCGATCGATGCGACGCAAGGGCAGATCGCGTGGAGCCGGCCGTTCTCCAGCTATGTGGGCGTCGGCGTCGCCGACAAGCAACTGGTCGGCGTGGATGACGACTCGCTGGTGTGGGCGTTCTCGAGGGACGGCGGCGGCGATCTGTGGAAGCAGGACGCGCTGCAATACCACTGGCTGACGGCGCCGGCCATCCAGGGTCAATACGCGGTGGTGGGCGGCGTCGAGGGTTACGTGCACTGGCTCGACCTTTCCGACGGCAAGCTCGCCGCGCGCATGCGTCTGTCAAAAGATGCAATCCGCGCGCGCCCGGTGGTGAACGGCGACACGGTTTACGTGGAAGACGTGAAGGGGCACGTGGCGGCGTATCGGATTTCCGGAAGCGTCGGGCAGTAATCCGTCCCTGAGTCCCGCATGCTGAGACGTTGCAGGACCGCGACGCGCGCGTGACCCATGTACGCGCTCTGTCCGGTCCACGCATGTCGCGGCCATGGGCGGTACCTGTGCGATCATCCATGATCGCTGCCTCGCCAAAGCACATGGCAAACTGCAACGCTCCAGGTTTGTGAAGTCCAGAACGGCCTTCCGTGGCCTGACTTTTCACGAAGTTGTGCGATCATCCTTGATCGCTGTTTCGATGGGGTGCTCGCCGAGCGGCGCCGTTCCACGCTTGGAAAGTCCAGAACGGCCTTCCTTGGCCTGACTTTTCACAAAAGCTTCTTCGAATGGAATTCTGGCCGTGCTTCCCGTAGTCGCTCTCGTCGGTCGTCCCAACGTCGGCAAGTCCACGCTCTTCAATGCGCTGACCCGCAGCCGCGATGCGCTGGTTGCGGACCTGCCGGGCGTCACCCGCGACCGTCATTACGGGGTGTGCCGGCTCGGCGCGCGGCCGTTCGTGCTGGTCGACACGGGCGGCTTGTCCGGTGCGCGCGTCGACATCGACGAATTGACCGAGAAGCAGGTGCAGCGCGCGATCGAGGAGGCCGGCATCTGCGTGCTGCTGGTCGATGCGCGCGAGGGCTTGCTGCCGCAGGATCGCGTGATCCTTGACCGCTTGCGCCGCACCGGCAAGCCCGTGCTGCTCGCGGTCAACAAGACCGACGGCATCGATGCGCAGGCGGCGCTGGCGGAGTTTGCTTCGCTGGGCGTGGCGGCGACGTTTGCGATCGCCGCGGCCCACGCGCGCGGGCTCGATGCGCTGCTCGCCGCGACGCTGCCGCTGCTTCCGCCGGACGCCGACGAAGGCGCGCTCGCGGAACATGATGAAGCTGGCGGAACCCGTGTCGCGATCGTCGGCCGTCCCAACGTCGGCAAGTCCACCCTGGTCAACCGCCTCCTCGGCGAGGAACGCGTGGTGGTTTCCGACATCGCCGGCACCACCCGCGATTCCATCCACGTGCCACTGGAGCGCGACGGCAAACGCTACACCTTGATCGACACCGCGGGCGTGCGGCGGCGCGGCCGGGTCGAAGACGCGCTGGAGAAGTTCAGCGTCATCAAGACGCTGCAGTCCATCGCCGCGGCCGAAGTGGTGGCGGTGATGCTGGACGCGGGCGAGGGCGTCACCGACCAGGACCTGGCGCTGATCGGGCAGGTGCTGGACGCCGGACGCGCACTGGTGATCGTCGCCAACAAGTGGGACGGGCTGGAGCAATACGATCGCGAACGCTGCAAGGCCGGACTCGAGCGCAAGCTCGATTTCGTGGCGTGGGCGCGGGTCGTGTTCCTGTCCGCAAAACACGGTTCGGGCCTGCGCGAACTGATGCGTGCGATCGATCGCGCCGGCGTGGCGGCGTCGCGCGAACTCGGCACGTCCGACCTGACGCGCGCGCTGGAAAAAGCGGTGGCGGCGCATCAACCGCCGCTGGTACGCGGGCATTCGCCCAAGCTGCGCTTCGCACATCCGGGCGGCGATCATCCGCCGACCATCGTGATCCACGGCAGCCGCACCAAGCACATCGCGGACAGCTATCGGCGTTACCTCGAAAACTTCTTCCGCAAGCGCTACAAGCTGGAGGGCACGCCGATCCGCATCGAATTCCGTGAGGGCGAGAACCCCTACGCCGGCAAGCGCAACGTGCTCACCGAGAGCCAGCAGCGCAAGCGTCGGCGCATGATGCGCCATGTGCGTGGGCGCTGACGAAACGCTTGGCGTGGTACTCGCCGGCGGCGCGGGCAGTCGCGTCGACGGTGCCGACAAGGGTCTGTTGCCACTGTGCGGACGCCCGCTGATCGAATGCGCGTTGGAACGCCTGCGTCCGCAATGCGACCGCATGCTGATCGTCGCCAACCGCAATATCGACGTTTACGCGCGCCACGCGCCCGTCGTGCATGACGACAATGGCGGTCACGCGGGTCCCATGGCCGGGCTGGTGGCTGCATTCGGGTTCCTCGAAGCCAACCGGCACGCGTTGCCGCGTTGGTTGCTGACCGTGCCCGTCGATTGCCCGGACCCGCCGTGCGATCTCGCAGCGCGGTTGCGTACTCGATTGACCAAAAACGCCGATGCACGCTGCTCATACGTGCAGCGTGCGGACCGGCCGCAGCCATTGTTCGCAATCTATCGCATCGATGACGCCGCGGCGTGGCGTGTGTTCGCACGAGTGGCGCTGCGCGAGCATGCATCGCCGATGCGCTGGCATGCGGAGATGGGCGCCATCGCGGCCGATTTCGACGATGCCTTCGACGCGTTCCATAATCTCAATACGCCGGAAGATTTCCGCGACTACGAACGCGCGCATGGCTGAAACCGCTTACCCGAATCGCATTGGTCTGGAACGCGCGCTCGAGATCGTGGCTGCGCGCGCGGCACGATACCGCCTGCCGATCGAAACGGTGCCGCTTGCCGAGGCGCTGGGACGCGTCCTGGCCGAAGACGTGCGCGCGCCGCATCCGTTGCCGCCCTTCGACAATTCGGCGATGGACGGTTTCGCATTGCGTGGCGCGGACCTGCCGGCGACTGGCGAGCGCATTTTCACGCTGGTCGGCGACGTGTTTGCGGGTGCAGCTTCCGCGCCGACGGTCGCCACGGGCGAGTGCGTGCGCATCACGACCGGCGCGCCGATGCCGCCCGGCGCGGATACCGTGGTGATCAAGGAAAACGTGGCCATTGACCGCGACCGCATCACCGTCAAGGCGGGCGAGAAAGCGGGCGCCAACGTGCGTGCAGTGGGCGAGGATTACGCGGAGGGCGATCTCGCATTCGTGGCCGGAACGCCGGCAAGCGCGGCGGAGCTTGCCGTGTTGGCCGCGCTAGGCATCGCCTGTGTTGAAGTCCGCAGCCTGCCGCGCATCGCCGTGATCGCCACCGGCGACGAACTGGTGCCGCCGGGACAGCCGTTGGGATTCGGACAGATCCACGAATCCAACGCGGTGATGCTGGCTGCCCTCGCGCATGAATCCGGTGCGCGCGTGGTGATGCAGCATTGCGTGCGCGATGAACCGCAAGCACTGCAGACCGCGCTGCTGGAAGCCACCGCCGATGCCGACCTGATCGTCACCAGCGGCGGCGTTTCGGCCGGCGAGGCTGATCACCTGCCAGACGTGTTGCAGACGATCGGCGAAATCCATTTCCACAAGGTGCGGCTGAAGCCGGGCATGCCAATGCTGTTCGGCCAGATCGGCGCCTGCCTGTATTTCGGGTTGCCCGGAAATCCGGTGTCGTCGGCGGTGACCTTCCGGGTGTTCGTGCGATTCGCGCTGCGCGCGATGCAAGGTGTCGCCATCGTCCCGAAGCCGGTGCGCGCGCGACTCGATGCGCCGCTGCACAAGCGCCACGCCCGCGCAGAATTCCTGCGCTGCAGCGTGCACACCGACGAAGACGGGGTGCAATGGGCAACGCCGCATGCGAAGCAGGGTTCGGGCATGCTGCGCGGCGTCGCCGAAACCGACGCCCTTGCGCTGTTGCCCGAAGACGCTCGCGACTTCATCCGGGGCGATGTGGTGGTGCTTTGGCATTGAGACTTCAGGCGCGGATCAAAGCAGATGGAAGCAGATGATTTGTGCGCAGTCATCCGCTCTTGTCCGTGTCACACCGGTTTTGCGGGATAATGCCGCCATGAGCATTCGCGAAATCTCTCCATGCGAAGCGCGGCAGTGCCAGCAATCCGGCGCGTTGTTGCTGGACGTGCGCGAACCTTACGAACAAGCCGCGGGCATGGCCGAGGGCGCGATTGCGTTGTCGCTGGGCGACGTCGCGGCGCGCGTTGCGGCGGTCGAGCCCGACAAGGCCCGCGAAGTGCTTGCCATCTGCGCGCATGGCCAGCGTTCGCTGATGGCGGCGCAAACCCTGCAGCGGATGGGCTATGCCAACGTGGCCTCGGTCACGGGTGGTACGGCGCGCTGGATCGAGGAAAGCCTGCCGATGGCGAAAGCCGGCGGGGACGAGGATTTCTACGACCGCTACTCGCGCCACCTGCGCCTGCCCGAAGTCGGCGAAGCGGGGCAGCGCAGGCTGGAATCGGCGCGCGTGGTGGTGCTGGGCGCGGGCGGGCTCGGTTCACCGGCCGCGTATTACCTCGCCGCCGCCGGCGTCGGCACCTTGGTGATGGCCGATGACGACGTGGTCGAACGCAGCAACCTGCAACGCCAGATCCTGCACACGGACGACCGCATCGGCATGTCGAAACTCGATTCCGCCGCGCAGGCATTGCACGGATTGAATCCGCGCGTGAACCTCGAAGGCCTGCCCGAACGCGTCACCTCGTCCAATGTCGAGGCCTTGCTTGAAGGCGCAGACGTGGTGCTGGATGGCGCCGACAATTTTCCGGTGCGTTACCTGCTCAATGACGCGTGCGTGAAGCTTGCCATTCCACTGGTGTACGGCGCGGTGCAGCGGTTCCAGGGACAAGTGGGCGTGTTCGACGCCGGTCGCCGGCGCGGACAGGCACCATGCTATCGCTGCCTTTTCCCGCAGCCGCCGGCGCCGGAAGATGCACCGAACTGTTCGGAAGCCGGGGTGCTGGGCGTGTTGCCGGGCGTCGTCGGCATGCTGCAGGCGACCGAAGCGATCAAGTTGATCCTCGGCATCGGCGAGCCGCTGATTGGCCGCGTGCTGATGTTCGATGCGTTGTCGATGCGCTTCCATGAAACGCGCCTCGCGCCAGACCCCGAATGCCGGGTGTGCGCCGTTGGCCAACCGTTCCCCGGCTACATCGATTACGCGGCGTTCTGTGCAGGAGGCTGAATGCGCCCCGCGCTATTTGCGGGCCTGCTGCGCAGCTTCGAACGCCGCCAGTTGCTCCGGCGTGGCCTGCTTCTGGTATTTCGCTTTCCATTCCTCGAACGGCATGCCGTAGATCGCCGCGCGCGCTTCGTCTTTCGACAGATCGAGCAGGCGCTCGTCGGCCGCATCGCGGTACCAATCGGCCAGGCAGTTGCGGCAGAACCCGGCCAGGATCATCAGGTCGATGTTCTGCACGTCGGTGCGCTCTTCATTGAGGTGTTTCAGCAGACGGCGAAACGTGGCCGCCTGCAATTCCGTGGTTTCGATCATCGGTGGTTTCCTTGACGACATCCACGCGCGGAACGATCGCAAACGCATCGTCCAGCGCGTGTGATTAAACCCTAGCGGCACCACCGGCGCGACCGTCGTGATGCGCGTTCCGAAACGTCGCGGGGCGGCCTTTGAAGGTGCCATTGTGCGACGGTGCGCACGCCGCGATAATGATCGTTTTGGGGTTCCCGTGCCATGACTGCGCGCATTCTCGACGGACGCAAGATCGCGGGAGACGTGCTGGCTCGGGTCGGGGCGGGCGTCAAGGCGCGCATCGCTGCCGGTCGCGTGGCACCCGGCCTCGCGGTGGTGCTGGTCGGCGCCGATCCCGCGTCCGCGGTGTATGTTCGCAACAAGCGCAAGGCCTGCAAGCAGGTCGGCTTCGCATCGTTCGACTTCGATTTACCGGCGGACACCAGCGAAGCCGGATTGTTTGCGCTGGTCGACCGCTTGAATGCCGACCCCGCGGTGCACGGCATCCTCGTGCAGTTGCCGCTGCCGCCGCACATCGATGCCAACGCGCTGATCGACCATATCGACCCGCGCAAGGATGTGGACGGTTTCAGCGCCGTGAACCTGGGCCATCTCGCATTGCGTCGATTCGGCCTGCGTCCGTGCACGCCCAAGGGCGTGATGACACTGCTCGGGCACACCGATCGTCCGGTGCGCGGGCAGCATGCGGTGGTGGTCGGCGTATCCAACCACGTGGGTCGGCCGTTGGTGCTGGAGCTTTTGATCGCCGGCTGCACCACCACGTGCTGCCACAAGTTCACGCACGATCTGGCGCAGTACGTGCGCCAGGCCGACATCGTGATCACCGCGGTCGGCAGGCCGGGCGTCGTCGAGGGCGAATGGATCAAGCCCGGGGCGGTGGTGATCGACGTCGGGATCAACCGGATGGACGATGGTCGCCTGGTCGGCGACGTGGAATTCAAGGTGGCCGCGGAGCGGGCATCGTGGATCACGCCGGTGCCGGGTGGTGTAGGACCGATGACCGTTGCGACCCTGATGGAGAACACGCTGGAAGCGGCGCAGGCGATCGACGTGGGTTGATGCGGTCAGTTCGCGTTTTCGATCTCCACGAGCTTGAAGCGCCCGCTGGCGCCGGCGCGAATCGATACCGCGCGTTTCGGACAACCGAAATGATCGGCGACCAGCGCCACCAATTCCGCGTTGGCCTTGCCATCCACCGGCGGCGCGCGCACGCTCGCCAGCCAGCTTCCGTCGATCTGTTGCACGAGCGATGCGGCGCGCGCATGGGGCTTGACCTTGATGCGAAGCACGCGCGCAGCCATGGAAGGGTACCGATGCGATCCGGGTTCCCGTATAATTGCGCATTGCATTGACGGACACCATCCAATGCGCATCCTCGCCGAGGCTCTGACCTACGACGACGTCTATCTCGTCCCCGCCCATTCCTCAGTTCTGCCGCGCGACGTCGACACCTCGACGCGCCTGACCCGCGCGATCCGCCTCAATATTCCGCTGATGTCTTCGGCCATGGATACCGTGACCGAAGCGCGCCTCGCCATCACGATGGCGCAATCCGGCGGCATCGGCATCATCCACAAGAACATGACCGTAGAGCGCCAGGCCGCGGAAGTGCGGCTGGTCAAGAAGTTCGAGGCCGGCGTGATCCGCGACCCCATCACGGTGGATCCGCACACCTCGATCGGCGAGGTCATGCACATCACGCGCTCGCACAACATCTCCGGCGTGCCGGTGGTGGAAGAGGGCAACAAGCTGGTCGGCATCGTCACCAGCCGCGACCTGCGTTTCGAAAAGAAGCCGGACGATCCGGTCAAGAACATCATGACCCGCAAGGACAAGCTGGTCACGGTGAAGGAAGGCGCGGGAGAAGACGAGATCATCGGCCTGCTGCACAGGCACCGCATCGAAAAGGTGCTGGTGGTCAACGATGCGTTCGAATTGCGCGGGCTGATCACCGTCAAGGACATCCAGAAGGCGCACGACAATCCGAACTCCGCCAAGGATTCGCACGAGCGCCTGCGCGTCGGCGCCGCAGTCGGCGTGGGTGGCGACACCGAACGCCGCGTGGCGGCGCTGGCCGAGGCGGGCGTCGACGTGATCGTGGTGGATACCGCGCACGGCCACTCGCAGGGCGTGATCGATCGCGTCGCGTGGATTCGGAAAAACTATCCCGATTTGCAGATGATCGCTGGCAACATCGTCACCGGCGAGGCCGCGCGGGCGTTGCGCGACGCCGGTGTGGACGCGGTGAAGGTGGGCGTGGGACCTGGTTCGATCTGCACCACGCGGATCGTCGCAGGCGTGGGCGTGCCGCAGATCACCGCGATCTCGATGGTGGCCGATGCGTTGAAGGACGAAATCCCGTTGATCGCCGACGGCGGCGTGCGCTATTCGGGCGACGTCGCGAAAGCCATCGTCGCGGGCGCGTCGTGCGTGATGCTGGGTTCCATGTTCGCAGGCACCGAGGAAGCGCCGGGCGAGATCGAGCTCTACCAGGGCCGTTCGTACAAGAGTTACCGCGGCATGGGCTCGCTGGGCGCGATGCAGAGCGGATCGTCCGACCGCTATTTCCAGGAACAGGCCGCGGCCGACAAGTTGGTGCCGGAAGGCATCGAGGGAAGGGTCCCATATCGCGGCCCGCTGCGGGCGATCGTGCATCAACTGGTAGGTGGCTTGCGCGCGTCGATGGGTTACTGCGGCTGCGCCAACATCGAGGAGATGCGCGCGCGACCGCAATTCGTGCGCGTCACCGGCGCCGGCGTGCGCGAGGCGCACGTGCACGACGTGCAGATCACGAAGGAAGCACCGAATTACAGGCTCGGCTGACGCCGAGCCGGGGTGGGGAATCGGGAACCGGGAATCGATTTCCGCCGCCTGCGTTGGACGATTCCCGACTCCCGTTCCCGATTCCAGTATGTCCGACCTCCACACCGACAAAATCCTGATCCTCGACTTCGGATCGCAATACACCCAGCTGATCGCGCGGCGCATCCGCGAGATCGGCGTGTATTGCGAGATCTGGGCATGGGACCACGATCCTGAAGCGATTGCGGAGTTTGAGCCGAAAGGCGTGATCCTTTCGGGCGGCCCGGAATCGGTGGTCGAAGCGGATTCGCCGCGTGCACCCGGACAGGTGTTTGCGCTGGGCGTGCCGGTTCTCGGCATCTGTTACGGCATGCAGACGATGGCCGAGCAACTTGGTGGCAAGGTCGAAGGCGGTCATGCACGCGAGTACGGACATGCGGCCATCGCGACCGAAACCTGCACGTTGTTCGCAGGCTTGCCGCACAAGCAGGACGTGTGGATGTCGCATGGCGATCGCGTGACGGCAATGCCGCCGGGCTTCGGACTTGCGGCGTCCACCGAATCGGTGCCGATCGCGGCGATGGTGGATGAATCCAACCATCGGTTCGGCATCCAGTTCCACCCGGAAGTCACGCACACCACACACGGCATGGCGATCCTGCGCCGTTTTGTGATCGACATTTGCGGCTGCGCCACGCTGTGGACGCCTGCGCGCATCATCGATGATGCCGTCGCGCAGGTGCGCGACGCAGTCGGCGGCGACAAGGTTCTGCTGGGACTTTCGGGCGGCGTCGATTCATCGGTGGTCGCGGCGCTGCTGGAAAAAGCGATTGGCGACCAGCTCACCTGTGTATTCGTCGACACCGGCCTGCTGCGCGCGGGTGAGGGCAACCAGGTGATGGGCACGATGGCACGCCACATGGGCGTGCGCGTGATCCGTGTCGATGCGTCGGATCGTTTCTTCGATGCATTGAGCGGTGTCGAGGATCCCGAAGCCAAGCGCAAGATCATCGGCAAACTGTTCGTCGAGGTGTTCGACGAGGAATCGCACAAGATCACCGGCGTGAAGTGGCTGGCGCAGGGCACGATCTATCCGGACGTGATCGAGTCGGCCGGCGGCAAGACCGGCAAGGCACACGTGATCAAATCGCACCACAACGTGGGCGGCTTGCCGGAGAAAATGAACCTCAAGCTGCTGGAACCCTTGCGCGAACTGTTCAAGGATGAAGTCCGCCGCATCGGCGTCGAACTCGGCCTGCCGCGCGAAATGGTCTATCGGCATCCATTCCCGGGCCCGGGACTCGGCGTGCGCATCCTGGGCGAGGTGAAACGCGAGTACGCCGAGATCCTCAAACAAGCCGATCGCATCTTCATCGAGGAGCTGCGCGCCGCGGATCTGTACAACAAGGTCAGTCAGGCCTTCGCGGTGTTCCTGCCGGTGAAGTCGGTCGGTGTGGTCGGCGATGGCCGTGCCTATGAATGGGTGGTCGCGCTGCGCGCGGTCGAGACCATCGATTTCATGACCGCCCACTGGGCGCATCTGCCATACGAATTCCTCGGCCGCGTCTCAAATCGCATCATCAACGAGTTGCACGGCATTTCGCGCGTGGTTTATGACATCAGCGGCAAGCCGCCGGCCACGATCGAGTGGGAATAGGGGTCAGTCGGAACCACGCGTCTGCAAAGGGGTCATCTAAGCCGCTTCATCCCGCAGCGGCGCTTCGCTTCGGCCTCCGCACCGCCCTGATCCGCGCGCTGCTCGCGCCGCCGCACAGCAATTGGCCTTCGGCATCGGCTTCGAGTCCGGAGACCGCAATGTCTCCGGGCATGTCGAGCTGCTCCAGCACTTCGCCCGATTCCGGATCGATCCGCCGCAGGTCACTGTGGTCGCCTTCCCACGTGCCGTGCCACAGTTCGCCATCCACCCAAGCCACGCCGGTGACGAAGCGCTTCGACTCGATGGTGCGAACCACCTTGCCCGTTTCGGGATCGATCTGGTGGATGCTGCGCCCGCGGTAATCGCCCACCCATAAGCTGCCCTCCGCCCACGCAAGCCCGGAATCGCCGCCACCGGCGGGAGCGGGAATCGTCGCCAGCACGCGCCCCGATTCGGGATCGATTTTCTGGATGCGATCCTCGGCGATCTGGAACAGGTGCTTGCCGTCGAAGGCCGTGCCCGCGTGCGCGGCGACGTCGATGGAGCGTTGCGGTTTTCCGGTGGCGGGGTCCAGCGCGTTCAATTTGTCGCCGGATGCGAACCAGATGCGCTCGCCGTCGAAGGTCAGGCCGTGCACCTTTTCGACGTTCTCGAACGGACCGTACTCGCGCACGATTTCAGCCGTTGATCTTTTCATGGACGGACCCTCATTGGCCTTGACGTGGCCATCCTAATCGCCGGGTAGCGGGGCAGGGAGCAACAATGCTGTCGCGAATCCCGGCACCGGCGACGACAGCCAGCGGCGCGCACGGCCGCGTCCCAGCGCCTGCACCTTGCCGGATGCGGCAAGCGCGTCGAGGGCGCGTTGCACGTTGCGTTGGCTCATCCCCAATGCCAGCGCGAGTGCCGAACTGGACCAGGCCTCGCCGTCGGACAGGACCGCGAGCACCGCCGCGTGTTTTTCGTCGAGCGGTTGCGCCAGCACCACGACTTCGCGCGACGACGATGGCGCGAGCTCGAAGCCCTTCGGCGTTGCACGGATTTCGGCGAGTCCCCGGACGGCTTTTCGCAACCGGCCGATTTCCACCCGCAGGCGCGCCCGATGCGTTTCGTCCGCGTAGCGCGTGCGAAACGCGGTCGAGATCAGATTGTTCCGTGGCGCCTCATGCGGCCATGCCGCGGCCAGGGTCTGCGCAAGCGCAAACAGCACCGGGCGCGAAGCAAGCGGAATGCTTTTGCCGGCGCCCACCACACGATAGCGGCAGGCATCCACCACCAGTGCATCCGATGCCAGCAACGCCTCGACCTGTTCCAGCGTGATCGACTGCTCGCCACCACGGGCGATCCGCCGCGCCGCGGGCGCATCGAGCGCCTGCGCCATGGTTTCGACTTCCGCGGCCAATGCCGGCACGCCTGCCTGGCGGGCAGCATCCCAAGCGCGCCCGAGCGCAGCGCGCGCCGCACCCGCCCTGAGGCGTCGCATCGCGATGTCGGCGATGCCCAACGCGTGGACCGCGCGCAGCGAAGGCGGCAGCGATGCAGGTTCCGACTGCGCCAACGCCTGCGCGGCGTCATCGAGCCGTCCGATCAGCAGCAGGCGCCGGATCGTGAGATAGCGCGCGTGCGCGGCGTTGACCCGGTCGCCATGCGCTTCCAGCGTGGCGCGCGCCGTGTCCAGTCTCCGCTGTGGCCAGCCGAGGTCGCGCGAGGCCAGCGCGATTTCGGCTTCGGCGATCACGCAACGCGCCCGCGCCACCGCTTCCCGCTGGCCGAACGCGCGCGCGGCACGCCGCACCAGGGACTTCGCGCGATCGAACTCGCCGAGTTGCGCCATCGCGATGCCCCGCAGCGCGAGCGCCGGGGCATCGTCACGCAGCGCGACCCGTTTGAGCGCGCCCAACGGATCGCCTGCCGCCAGCGCGTGCGCCGCGGCTGTGATCAGCGAGTCCATTGCGGCATCCTCATCCGAATCGCGCCACGTTTGTCACTCCCACCTTGTGAGGGTCCGGCCGCATTCTATCGACCACGCCGGCCGCGGCCGGCATCGCCAAGACCCGGATCGAGGAGAATGTGTGATGACCCAACAGACAACCCGACACAAGACAGGAACGCGCGAGGAATGGCTGAAGGCGCGACTGGACCTGCTGGAAGCCGAAAAGGACCTGACGCGCCGCAGTGACCAACTGGCGAAGCAGCGGCAGTCGCTGCCGTGGGTGCGGGTCGAAAAGGACTATCGATTCGACACCGTGGACGGCCAGGCGTCGTTGGCGGAACTCTTCCGCGGGCGCTCGCAGTTGCTCGTCTATCACTTCATGTTCGGGCCGGACTACACCGCCGGTTGCCCATCGTGCTCGATGATCGCCGACGGCTTCAATGGATTCACCGAACACCTGGCCAACCACGACGTGATGCTGTGGGCGATCTCCCGTGCGCCGCTGGCAAAACTGCAGGCGTACGAGAAGCGGATGGGCTGGACCTTCCCTTGGGCATCGTCGTTCGGCAGCGACTTCAATGCCGACTACGGCGTCGGCCTCAGCGAGCAGCAGCAACGGGAAGGCTACGCGTACAACTTCCGCAGCAATCCGCCGATGTCGCGTTCCACGCCGGATGCGCCCAACCAGTTCGCCGCATCCAGCGGCGTCGACGGCCCGACGTATCTGCGAGAGTTGCCGGGCATGAGTGCGTTCGTGCAGGAAGATGGCGCGGTCTATCACACCTATTCGACCTACGCGCGCGGTCTGGACAGTTTGTGGGGCGCCTACCAGTGGCTCGACCGTGCGCCGCGGGGACGCAACGAAACCGGAGGCATCTGGTGGCGCCGGCGCGATGAGTACGCGGCGACTTGACGCATCCTCGGCCCGGCAGGCGGGGCAAGACATGGAAACGACCGCAAGCTTCCTCCTCGATCGGGCACATCGCGCCGGCAGTGCGCGGCGCGCCAGCAGCGGGCTGCATCTTGCGGCAACCCCTACGTTCGCGGCGATGGCACTCGTATCCGCGATCGCACCGGTCGCGCCGATGGACATGTTGTGTTCGGCATCGCACGGATTCGCGTGGGATGGCATGGCCGTGATGTACGTTTTGATGAGCGCATTCCACGCGGGGCCGTGGCTGCGGATGCTTGCAGCGCGCCAGCACAGGCGGAATTCGGCGGGTTCGAAATCCGGGAAAGTTTGACCGACCGCGATCTTGCTGTTCATATGCACATCCTGTGCAATGCGCCCTCCGATGGCGGCGCCTCGATACGTATGCCACACGACGCTTCGATGGAACCTTCAGATTCGATGTCGCACCGCGCCCCGCAACAAGCCGCATTTTCGGAACATGACGCTTCATTCATGCGGCGTGCGCTGGAACTGGCCGTGCACGCGCGCGACGTGGATGGCGAAGTACCGGTGGGCGCCGTGCTGGTCCTGGACGATGCGATCGTCGGCGAGGGCTGGAACCGCAATATCGTCCTCAGCGACCCCACGGCACACGCCGAAATCGGCGCACTCCGTGATGCCGGCCAGCGCCTTGGCAACCATCGCGTTCCAGGCTCGACGCTGTACGTGACGCTGGAACCCTGCGCGATGTGCGCGATGGCGCTGGTGCACGCACGCGTGGCGCGGGTGGTCTATGGCGCCACCGATCCGAAAACCGGCGCCGCGGGCAGCGTGTTCGACACGTTGACGTCCGCGTTGCACAACCATCGTGTCGAGGTGGAGGGTGGATTGCTCGCCGAAGCCTCGGCGAAGCTGCTGCGGGAGTTTTTCCGGGCGAAACGCTGACCGACGGAACACT
>DAIUEL010000009.1:20462-23018 GCA_036845145.1 Rhodanobacteraceae bacterium
TGCCGCCGCGTGAATGAATGCTGTTGACGCTTTCCCTCTCCTTTCGAATGCGGAAGCAATGCATACCGGTGAGGTCCGGCATCGCATGCTGAACGTCGCCGCGAGATTCGTACTCTCGCCCCTGCGCTCGACCTGCGGCCGCTCCTCTCGACGACAGAGGTGCGATGCGCACGCCCCGAAATCACTTGCGCTTTACGCGCAACCCCGGATGATGGATATCTTCCATTGATGACGCCCGCGGCGAGCCATGGCCGACAAAACCGGGACCGATCACGAAGCCGGAGTCACGCGCAATCCGGACACCCGTGATCGCAGCGACTTGCCGTTTCCGGTCGTCGGGCTGGGCGCGTCGGCCGGCGGACTGGTTGCGCTGAAAGCGTTCCTCGAGCACATGCCGAAGAAGACCGGGCTGGCCTTCGTGGTGATCCTGCACCTGTCGCCCAAGCACGAGAGCGTCGCCGACAAGGTCCTGCAGGGTTCGACCCGGATGCCGGTCATACAGGTCACTGAGCCGACCCCGCTGGAGCCCGATCACGTCTACGTGATCTCGCCCAACCAGGACCTCACGATGAGCGACGGCCACCTGCGGGTGACCGAAGCAGTCCGTCCGCGCGGGCATCATGTGGCGATCGATCTGTTCTTCCGCACGCTCGCCGACACCCATCAGGACAAGGCCGTGGGCATCGTGCTGTCCGGCACCGGTGCGGACGGCGCGGTCGGCATCGCGCGCATCAAGGAGCAGGGCGGGGTGACGTTCGTGCAGTCGCCCGACGATGCCGAATACGACGACATGCCGCGCAGCGCGATCGCAGGCGCCCAGATCGATTTCGTGCTGCCGGTCGCGGAGATTCCCGACAAGCTGATCGAGTGGTGGAACAACGCGCGCGCGATCCAGTTGCCCGAGCCTCCCGACGCCAATGCGCCGATCCTCAGGACGCCCCCGGACGAGAGCGAAGCGTCCGAACACGCGCTTCGCGAAATCCTTGAAATCCTGGCGGTGCGCTCCGGCCACGACTTCCGCTACTACAAGCGCGCCACCGTGCTGCGCCGGATCGAGCGGCGCATGCAGGTCAACGTGCAGCAGAACCTGCCGGCCTATCGGGATTTCCTGAAGGAGCGTCCGGAGGAAGCGCGGGCGCTGCTGGACGACATGCTGATCGGCGTCACCAACTTCTTCCGCGACCGCGAATCTTTCGACGCGCTGGAGCGCGAGGTGATGCCCGAGATCATGCACGGCGGCCGGCGCGACGAACCGGTGCGCGTATGGGTGCCGGGCTGCGCCACCGGCGAGGAAGCGTATTCGATCGCGATGCTGCTGGCCGACCAGGCCCACACCCTCGCCACGCCTCCGGCGTTTCAGGTGTTCGCCAGCGACATCGACGAGGGCGCGATTGCCTTCGGCCGCGCTGGCGTGTATCCGGAGTCGATCGTGACCGACGTGCCGCCGACCCGGCTGCGTCAGTTCTTCGGCAAGGAACAGCGCCGTTACCGCATCAACAAGGCGATCCGCGACCGCGTGCTGTTCGCGATGCACAACGTTCTGCGCGATCCGCCGTTTTCGCGCATCGATCTGATCAGTTGCCGGAACCTTTTGATCTACCTCGATCGTGAGGTCCAGCAGCGGCTGCTGGACATGTTCCACTTTGCACTGCGGCCGGGCGGTTACCTGTTCCTCGGCTCGTCGGAATCCACCGACGGCGCGGCTGCCCATTACGAAGTCGTGGACAAGCACCACCGCATCTACCGTGCTCGCCCGCAGGCGCGCACGATGCGGCAGGGCCGTGCGGTGCTGCCATTGATCGCGGCGGGGTCGACCCTGCCCACGCAGTCCGCGCATGCCGACCAGCATCGCGGCTTTTCCTTCGCCGACGTGCATCAGCGGGTACTGGAGTACTACGCGCCACCTTCCGTGATCGTGGATCGCGAAGGCAGCATCGTGCACTTGTCCGAGCACGTTGGGCGCTACCTGCGCCTGCCCGGTGGCGAGCCGACCCGCAACCTGGTGGCCGCGACTGATCCGGCGCTGCGTGCCGAGCTGCGCAGCACGCTGTTCCAGGCCGTGCACGGCAACAAGAGCGTGGAGGCGCGCGTCAAGATCGAGGAGGTCGGCAAACCGCCGCGCTTTGTCAACGTGATCGCGCGACCTTTCCACGATCCGGAAGCCGGCGCCGATTTCGTGCTGGTGCTCTTCGACGAAGTGGAAGACGCGCTGGGCGCGAACCTGGAACCGGCACCCGCAGGCGACGTGCAAAAGAGCGCCGTCCTGCAGAACATGGAAGAGGAACTGCAGCGCACCCGCGAGCGCCTGCAGAGCACGATCGAGCAATACGAGGCCTCGAACGAGGAACTGAAAGCGTCGAACGGGGAACTGCAGGCGATCAACGAGGAACTGCGCTCGGCTTCGGAAGAGCTCGAGACCAGCAAGGAGGAACTGCAGTCGGTCAACGAGGAACTGACCACCGTCAGTTACGAATTGAAGACCAAGGTGGAGGAAACCGCCAAGGTCAACGACGACCTGCAAAACTTCATCGCCTCCACCGACATTGCCACGATCTT
>DAIUEL010000009.1:23118-30890 GCA_036845145.1 Rhodanobacteraceae bacterium
CGCATCGACGGCGCGGTGTTGACCTTCATCGACATCACCGGCCTGCGCAGTGCCGAAGAGCGCATCACTTCCAGCGAGGATCAGTTGCGGCGCGCGATGGAAGGCTCGCGCGAACACGCCATCATGCTGATGGACCACGAAGGCAAGGTGACCGCTTGGAATTCCGGCGCCGAGAAGCTGTTCGGTTGGAGCGCGGAGGAGATGACCGGCCAGTCGATCGAGCGCGTGTTCACCCCGGAAGACCGCGAGGCCGGGCGGCCCCGCCGCGAAATGCAGCAGGCCGAGCAAACCGGACGTTCCGAGGATACGCGCTGGCACCTTACCAAGTCCGGTGAACGCGTGTTCTGCAGTGGGCTCATGAGTTTCGTGAAGACCGAACGCTTCCTCGGCTATATCAAGATCGTCAATGACGCCACGCTGACCGAACTGCGCCGCCGCGACGAGAACCGTGCGGACATGGCCGAGGCGCGCAGCGAGGGCGCGGCATCCGGGGCAATGAAGGACGAGTTTCTCGCGGTGATTTCGCACGAACTCAAGAACCCGCTGAACCTGATCAGCGTCAACACGGAGTTGCTGGCGCGCATGCCGCCAGCGCGTGAGTCTCAACCGATCCAGTCTGCGCTGGAGATGATCCGTCGCGCCATCCGCGGCCAGGGCAAGATCATCGACGACCTGCTGGATATGTCGCGCATCCGCACCGGCAAGCTGGTGCTGAATCTGGAAGCCGTGGACATGGGCGGTTTGGCATGCAGCATCGTCGAAACCGCGGGCGCGGACGCTGCGAGCACCGGCTTGGAGGTGACCTGCACGCAAACCGACGAGCCTGTGATGGTGCGTGCCGATGCCGCGCGTCTGGAACAGATCGTGTGGAACCTGGTCAGCAACGCCATCAAGTTCACGCCGCCCGGCGGCCATGTGGAGGTGCGGGTTTCCGCCGACGGCAATTTCGGCAAGCTCAGTGTGCACGACGACGGGCAGGGCATCGACAAGCCCTTTTTGTCGCGCATCTTCGAGTTGTTCGGACAGGCACCCAGCCGCGCCTTGCATGGCAAGGGCGGGCTCGGCATCGGCCTGGCCCTCGTCAAGCAACTGGTGGAGCGCCAAGGCGGTCGTATCGAAGTGGCATCACAGGGAGTCGGCCAAGGCGCCGCCTTCAGCATATGGTTGCCGCGCTTCGAATACCCTGCGATCGTGTCTCCACGCGAACTGTCGGTTGCGAACGAGGGCGCGTGGCGAGGCGTGCGCGTGCTGATCGCGGACGACGCCGTGGAAGCCGCCGAAACTTTCGGTCGCCTGCTGGAAATGGACGGCGCCGAAGTCACGGTGGCCGCCGACGGCGAGCAGGCGCTCGCGGAGTTCGAACGAGTCCGATCGGAGCAGGCCGGACCGGGAAAGCCGCCGTTCGACATCGTGTTCGCCGACATCGGCATGCCGAAAATGGACGGTTACGAACTGGCGCAGCGGCTGCGCGCGCTGCCACTCGGCCGGGAAGTGCCGCTGGTGGCGCTGACCGGTTTCACGCGCGCGGAAGACGTGCACCGGGCCGATGAATGCGGCTTCGACGCGCACGTCGGCAAGCCGCTTTCGATCGGACGGCTCACCGCCACGATGCAGAAATTGCTGGTCGGTCGCGGACACAATGGAAACGGGTAGGCTGCCCCTCGTCTGCCCGCCGCGCCCGCATCACGCGCTGGCGCGAAACTCACGCAAACAGATCAATCGCAAGCAACACGAATCCGCTGACGGCCAGCAGCAGGTGGAGGTACATCAGCCAGCGCGGCAGAAGCTGCCCGCGCTGCTGATAGACCAGGTTGAGCGTCGCGCCCCCGGCTGCGGCGACCAGGAACAGGATCAATGCCGCGATCGCCAGTTTCGGAATACCGAACGCAAAAGCGGCGTACAGGAGCAAGGTGAGCCCGGCTGCCGCAGGCAGTCCGTGGAACATGGTCAGCCATGCCGGTGGATTGCGGCGGCGGCCTTCGCGAATACCGGCCATGCATACGCCGAGAAACGCCGTGATCGCGAAGAGGATGAAGCTGGTAAGCAACATGGAATCCCTCCTGGTCGCACGTGCGCGCGATCGACTCATGCGCTCTCACGGCACCGGATAAAAGCACGACTCGCGTGAAAGCCGCGTCACGTGGCGATTGCAGCCGCAGGCAACCAACAAGGCAATGGAATGGGTGCTTGCCGCAGTGAATCGCGGAACGACTAGTTGAAACTAGACAGGTTGCTGGCGCGAACGCAGGGGAGTGTCCGCTGCAGCCAAAGCGGAAAAAAGAACCACAAGAGGACCGGTTCTGGCCAGGTCGCTCAACGCGCTGGCGCGTTGATCACAGCCGCTGGCCTGGGTGGCCGAGGCCGGCGACCCATGCACGCAGCGCCACGAGCGCGATGCGGATGACGACGGTGAATGTGTTCCGGTTTGCGCTCAGAGCACGAGCTGATGGATCACTCGGGTCGAATCGTCCGGGTCCTGCTCGCGCTTGAAACCCAGGTCGCGGGCCAGTTCCCGCATCCGCTCGTTTTCGCTGGCATCCAGAGAGAACATGGTACGAATGCCGCGCCGACGCGCGATGTCGATGAGGCCGTGCATCAGGGCAGTTCCCAACCCCTTGCCCTGCCATGCGTCGGCAACGGCGACCGCGCACTCGCATGACTGACCATCCGGCGCGAGGCTGTAGCGGCTCACGCCGATCGCGTGGGCGTTGCCGACCTCCCGCGACAACGCGATGAACGCCATGTCGTGCTGGTAGTCGAGTTCCGTCAATTTGCGAATCAGCGAATCGCTGGGCTCACCGATCTGGCCAAGGAAGCGCATCCAGCGGGACTCCGGGCTCAGATTGCGGATGAAGTCGCGATCGAGTCGTCCATCTTCCTTGCGTAATGTTCGGATTGTCACTTCGCTGCCATCCCGCAGGGTTACCACGGATTCCGGGACATCCGCGGGGGCGAGCAGGGTAGTGATCCTGCTATTTGCGTTGGCAGTGGTGGCGCTGGTCGTCCGGTCCTGGGCCGTGTTTCTTGATGTGCGCATAGTGTGCACCTCACATGGGCTTTGTGGACCAAGCATGATTCGCCAGACCTGCTGTCTTGTGACCAGGATCAACTCGATCGCTGTTTGTGCGGCGCAGGCAACCTCGACCCCCCAACCGTGGCGTCCGCCAGAAGACCGATCAACGCTGCGGCGACGACGCAAGCAGCCTCGCGGTGGCGCGTGCGATCACCCGTTCCTCGTCGGTCGGGATCACGAGCACCTGAATCCGCGCATCGTCGGGGCTGATGCGCGGAACGTGGCTCGCATTACGCGCATCGTCTAGCTCAACACCGAGCCAGCGGAGGCGTTCGCTGATGCGCTTGCGCGTGCGCTCGGCATTTTCGCCAATGCCGCCGGTGAACACCAACGTGTCCAGTCCGTCCAGCGCCACGCACTGGACCGCGATGGCAGCAGCAGCGCGATCGGCGAACATTTCCAGTGCTTCGCGCGCACGAGGATCATCGCTGGCCTCCAGCACGCGCACGTCGTCGCTGATGCCGGATACGCCCAGCAACCCGGAACGATTGCCCAACAGGTCCGCTACGTCCTGGGCGCTCATTCCGCGTTGCTGTTGCAGATACAGCAATACCCCGGGATCGATCGCGCCGCAGCGCGTGCCCATCATCAGGCCATCCAGTGGGGTAAGACCCATGGACGTTGAAACGCTTCGTAGGTCGCGCATCGCGCACACGCTGGCACCATGGCCAAGATGCGCAACCACGGCCTTCCCACATGGATGTGCGCCGGCGATTTGCGGCAGCGCGCTGGCGATGTATTCGTACGACAGGCCGTGGAATCCGATGCGCACGATGCCTGATTCGCTCAACGCGCGCGGTAACGCGAACCATTGCGACAGCTTCGGCTGGGTGCGATGAAACGCGGTATCGAAGCATGCAATTTGAGGCACGTCCGGCAACAGCTCCTGCATGTCCCTGATCAGCGCGATCTCCGCCGGTTGGTGCGCGGGCGCCAAAACCGCCAAGGTTTCGAGTTCTTTCAACACGTGCTCGTCGATGCGGACGGGCTTGTCAAAACGCGTACCGCCATGGACCACGCGATGACCCACCGCGGCAAGGTGTCCCTTCGGGTACAGCTCGCGCAGCTCGGCCAGCAGCCAGCGAACCGCCTCGCCGATATCCGCGGCGGCGGGTCGTTTCGAATCGGTGGTTTGCCCGCGTGACGTGAAGGTGGCATGCGCGTCGCGCCCGACATCCGTGATGTTGCCGCGCAGGATCGGTTCGAGCGTAACCGCATCGAAGAGCGCCAACTTGATGCTGGACGAGCCGATATTGAGTGCAAGAATCCCGGTATTCATGGAAGAACGGTCACGGCCGAGTGGGCGAGCAGTCGCGCCAGCGCACAGGACATCACCCGTGCATGCACTGCGTCGGCCCGGCTGGTCAACGCGATCGGAACGCGTGCACCCAGCACGATGCCCGCCGACGAGGCGCCGGCCAGGTACACCATCTGCTTGGCCAGCATGTTGCCGGTCATCAGTTCTGGCGCCACGAGGATGTCCGCATGGCCCGCGACCGGCGATTCGATGCCCTTGATCGCGGCTGCGGCGACCGAGACCGCGTTGTCGAAGGCCAGGGGGCCCTCAAGTATCCCGCCGGTGATCTGGCCGCGGTCCCGCATCTTGCACAAAGCCGCAGCATCGATGGTCGAAACAATGCGCGGGTTGACCGTTTCCACCGCCGACAGGATTGCAACCTGCGGGAGCGCGATGCCGATTGCGTGTGCGAGATCGATCGCGTTCTGGATGATGTCGCGCTTGTCCAGCAGGTCGGGCGTGATGTTGAGCGCGCCGTCGGTCAACAACAGCAGCTTCGGATATCGAGGTACATCCAGCGCGAAGACGTGACTGACGCGGCGCTCGGTACGCAGGCCGTGTTCATGATCCACCACTTCGGCCATCAACTCGTCGGTGTGCAGCGCACCCTTCATCAAGGCGGCGACTTCGCCGGCGCGCGCGAGTTCGACGGCGCGCGTCGCCGCCGCGTGGCTGTGCGCGGTGTCTTCGATACGGCAATTGCGAATGTCCAGAGCCGCCGATTCAGCTGCTCGCAGGATGCGTGCTCGCGGCCCCACCAGGATTGGCTGGATCAATCCAGAGCGTGCCGCTTCCAGCGCTGCCTGTAACGACAGCGTATCGCAGGGATGGACGACCGCCGCGGGAATGGGCCCGAGCATCGCTGCGGCTTTCAGCAAGGCGTCTAAGGGTGATTGGCGGCTTTCGATGCTTGCGTCGGCTGGCAAGGTGGCGGTCCTCGTCTGGAGATGCACATCCTGCGTGATCCAGGTGCAGCAGTCTTGATCGGGATCACAAGGAGCAGGTGGATGCGTGCTGACATGGGGCAGTGCCCATTGGGCGTGAGCAGGACGTTCATCATGACCATTCCGCAGACCATGCGTGCCGCGGTCGTCCGTGGCTTCGGACAACCGTTGTCGATCGAGGAATGGCCGCTCCCAAGGCCAGATCACGGAGAAGTGCTGGTGCGCGTCATGGCATCAGGCGTATGCCACACGGACCTGCACGCCGCCGATGGCGACTGGCCGGTCAAACCTGCATTGCCATTCATTCCCGGCCATGAAGGGATCGGCCGGGTGGTGATGCTCGGTCCGGGTGTCCACCATCTGAAAGAGGGCGATCTCGTCGGCATCGCCTGGCTGCACGATGCCTGTGGTCACTGTGAATACTGCATCGCCGGATGGGAAACCCTGTGCGAAGCCCAGCACAACAGCGGATACAGCTTGAACGGATGTTTCGCCGAGTACGCGGTGGGCAAAGCGGCCTATGTCGCGCGGCTGCCGGAACATGCCGATCCGGTGGCCATGGCGCCGATCCTGTGCGCGGGTGTGACCACGTACAAGGGCATCAAGGAAACCGAAACGCGTCCGGGCCAATGGGTCGCGATTTCCGGCATCGGCGGCCTCGGGCATCTAGCGGTGCAATACGCGAATGCAATGGGTATGCGGGTGGTGGCGCTCGACGTCGCCGAGGACAAGCTTGCGCTTGCGCGAACGGCTGGTGCCGAGGTCGTGGTGAATGCGCGCCTGGACAATGCCGCGCAGCGCGTGATCGATGCGACCGGTGGTGGTGCACATGGTGTGCTGGTCACCGCGGTGTCCAGCTCGGCCTTCGGGCAGGCGCTTCAAATGGTGCGGCGCAAGGGCACCGTGAGTCTGGTCGGATTGCCGCCGGGAACCTTCGAGATACCGATCTTCGATGTCGTGTTGAAGCGGATCACCGTACGAGGATCGATCGTCGGCACGCGCCAGGATCTGGCCGAAGCGATCGCATTTGCCGCAGCGGGCAAGGTGCGAGCCCACACGCAGACGGCAGCGCTTGAGGACATCAACACGGTGTTCGCCGATCTGAAGGCAGGCCGCGTGACGGGACGTATGGTCCTGAATCTCGGTTAGCGAAGTGAACGGATGGCCTCTGCGGCGATCCCAAGTTATGCCTGGTTGTCAATGAGAATCGAACGATGAAAACTGATGTCGAGCGCGAGACAGCTTATCCACAAGTCTTGCGCGGTGTGGATGCCTGGTGGCGCGCAGCGAATTATCTTTCGGTCGGCCAGATCTATCTGCGCGCCAATCCGCTGCTGCGCGAACCGCTAAAGCTGGAACACGTCAAGCACACGCTGGTGGGCCATTGGGGCACCACGCCGGGGCAGAACTTCGTCTATGCCCATCTCAATCGGGTCATAAAGCAACACGACCTGGACATGATCTACATTTCCGGACCGGGCCATGGCGGGCCGGCGGTGGTGGCCAATGCTTACCTCGAAGGCACCTACAGCGAGGTGTACCCGAACATCGGTGAAAGCGAGGCCGGCCTGCAACGGCTGTTCAAGCAGTTCTCGTTTCCGGGCGGTATCGCCAGCCACGCCTCGCCCGAATGCCCGGGTTCCATCCACGAAGGAGGCGAGCTCGGGTATTCGCTGAGCCACGCCTTCGGCGCCGTGCTCGACAATCCAGACCTGATTGCCGCCTGCGTGATCGGCGATGGCGAGGCTGAGACCGGTCCGCTTGCGACGTCCTGGCATTCCAACAAGTTTCTGAACCCAGTCACCGACGGGACGGTGCTGCCGATCTTGCATCTCAATGGGTACAAGATCGCGAATCCGACCGTGCTGGCGCGCATTCCGGCCGAAGAGCTGGATCAGTTCCTGCGCGGCTGCGGCTGGGATCCGCACTTCGTGCGCGGCAGTGATCCGGAGGTGATGCACCGGCTGATGGCCACGACGCTCGATTCGGTCATCACCGATATCCGACGCATACGCCGCGAAGCGCGGGAGGGTGGGGATCGGACGCGTCCGACCTGGCCGATGATCGTGCTGGATTCACCCAAGGGCTGGACCGGTCCGAAAGTCGTGGATGGCAAGCCCGTCGAGGGCACCTTCCATGCGCACCAGGTGCCGTTGTCGATCTCTGGAAGCACGCCCCCGCAGCATCTCGCAGAACTGGAGACGTGGATGCGCAGCTACCACCCTGAGGAGCTGTTCGACGAGAGCGGGCGAGTGTGCGATGAGCTGCGCGCGCTCGCGCCGCGCGGCGATCGGCGAATGAGCGCCAATCCGCATGCCAACGGCGGCCTGCTGTTGCGCGACCTGTGCATGCCGGATTTCCGTGCGCATGCGGTGGACGTGCCCGCGCCGGGTGCCTCCGGCATCGGCGACACGCGCGTGCTTGGCCGATTTCTCCGCGAAGTGATCCGCGCCAATGA
>DAIUEL010000010.1:0-28778 GCA_036845145.1 Rhodanobacteraceae bacterium
ACCCGCTACACTGCGCGCAGTTTGACGCGCCGCACCCCGAACTTCCCTGGTGGATCACCGCCGCCGCAGAGCCGACACGCTCCGCGCCGCCCGGCCCCTCGCCACTCGCCCGTCGCGCACACACGGCCATCGCAACCGCGATCGCCGCACATTGATTCACCCACCTGCAGCGCGGTTTAGGGAACGCTCCGGGACCTCAGGAGCTTCCCCATGACGTTCGAATCGCTCGGGCTTGCGCCCGCGTTGCTGCGTGCGCTTGCCGAACAAGGCTACGCCACCCCCACCCCGATCCAGGCCGCAGCGATCCCGCTGGTGCTGACCGGTCACGACCTGCTGGCCGGTGCGCAAACCGGCACTGGCAAGACCGCTGCGTTCGCGCTGCCGCTGCTACAAAAGCTGGGCGTGGACCAGGTCCTCAACAACAACCGGCAGCCGCGCAAGCCACGCGCGCTGATCCTCACTCCGACCCGCGAACTGGCCGCGCAGGTGCACGACAATGTGCGCGCCTACGGCAAGCACCTTCGCGTGCACACCGCGGCGGTGTTCGGCGGCGTCGGCATGGGCGGCCAGGTTCAGACGCTGCGCCGCAGCCCCGACATCATCGTGGCCACCCCCGGGCGGCTGATCGATCACATGGATCGCCGCAACGTCGATCTGTCGTGCATCGAAACGCTGGTGCTGGACGAAGCCGACCGCATGCTCGACATGGGTTTCGCGCCCGCGCTGAAGAAAATCCTGAACGCCCTTCCGAAGCAGCAGCGGCAGACGCTGCTGTTCTCCGCGACCTTCGTGCCGGAGGTGAAAGCGCTGGCTGCACAATTCATGCACGATCCACGCGAAATACAGATGGCGCAACCGAACGCGGTCGCAGTCGGGGTGCACCACCGCGTGCACCCGGTCGACGCCGACAAGAAACGCGACCTGCTACTGCATCTGTTGGCCGCCGACAGTCGGCGGCAGACGCTGGTGTTCGCGCGTACCAAGCACGGTTCCGACAAGCTGTGCAAATACCTCGACCAGCGCGGCTTTCGCGTGGCCGCGATCCACGGCAACAAGAGCCAGGGTCAGCGCACCCGTGCGCTCGCCGACTTCAAGAACGGCAAGACCACCGTACTGGTGGCCACCGACATCGCCGCGCGCGGACTGGATATTGCGCAACTGCCGGCGGTGGTGAACTACGACCTGCCGATGGTGGCGCAGGATTACGTGCACCGCATCGGCCGCACTGGACGCGCCGGCGCGGAAGGCTTGGCATTGTCGCTGGTCAGCCGCGAAGAAGAAGGCCTGCTGCGCGACATTCGCCGCCTGCTGAAGCAGGACATTGCGATCCAGCCGATCGAAGGCTTCGAACCGGCGTGGAGCCTGCGGCTCGACAGCCCGGCCCCCACGATGCGCAAACACGGCCGCAACAACGGCAATGGTCCACGCAACAATGCGAAATCCGGCAATCCGTCGCATGCCCGGCGTCCGCACGCCCAGCGCGAAAAAAAGGGCGGCGAGCACACCGCTGCCAAGAAGCAGCGCCGATCGTGGCGCGACAAGATCAATTCGCTCAAGGCGTAGGTGCTCGGCGTCGCAACTCGTTGCGCCGACTGGAATGTGTAGGGCGGGAGGAGCGAAGCGCATCCCGCCCGCATGTAATCGGCGGGATGCGCCGCTGCGCGGCTTCTCCCGCCCTAGATTAGATCCATTCGCGCGGCTTTAGGTACTCCGCAAGCCGCGCTTCGGCGCTTCCCGTCTCGGGCTCGTAGCCGTATTCATAGCGCACGCGCGGCGGCAGCGACATCAGGATGGATTCGGTGCGGCCGCCGGACTGCAGGCCAAACAGGGTGCCGCGGTCGTACACCAGGTTGAATTCGACGTAGCGGCCGCGGCGGTACAACTGGAATTCACGTTCGCGTTCGCCGCAGGCCATGTCCTTGCGGCGTTCGACGATCGGCAGATAGGCATCGAGGTAACCGTTGCCGACGGCCTGCATGAAGGCGAAGGATTTTTCGAAATCCCATTCGCTCAAGTCATCGAAGAAAAGACCGCCGATACCACGGGTTTCATCGCGATGCTTGAGGTAAAAATATTCGTCGCACCATTTCTTGTATTTCGCGTACACGGCGTCGCCAAACGGCGCGCACAGGTCGCGCGCGACCCTGTGCCAGTGGACGCAATCCTCGTCGAATGGATAGAACGGCGTCAGGTCGAAGCCGCCGCCGAACCACCACACAGGTTCCTCGCCTGACCGGTCGGCCTCGAAATAGCGCACGTTGGCGTGCGAAGTCGGGACGTAGGGATTGTTCGGATGGATCACCAGCGACACGCCGGTCGCGGTCCATTGGCGGCCCGCGAGTTGCGGGCGGTGCGCGGTCGCAGACGGCGGCAGCTTGTCACCGGTGACGCGTGAGTAATTGACGCCGCCCTGCTCGAACACCGTACCGTTTTTCAGTACACGGGTCCGACCACCGCCGCCTGCCGGGCGCGTCCATGCGTCTTCGACGAAGCGCGCGCCGCCGTCGGCCTTTTCCAGCGCTGCACAGATGCGATCCTGCAAATCGCGCAGGAAGGCATCCACTGTTTCCACGTTCGGTTGCATCACACCATCCCGAAACGACGGGCGGCAATGCGCCGCCCGTCTCGCAAATCACTTCGCCATCATCAACCCGTTCTGGATATCGGTGACCAGGTTCTTGATCCAGCTTTCGTAGTTCTTGTGGATGTAGCGCACACCGTTCTTCTCCTCGTAGCGGAGATCGCTGCTGGTGACGTAGTTGATCTGGATCTTCTGCGAATCGTAATGCACGGCGATCGTGACGCTGAACGCACGCGGGTCGTAGACCGCATCGATTTCGCCCGGCACGTGCTTGACGATGCGCCAGTTGCGCGCGGTCAATGCCGAACCGATGATCTGCTCCGCCTTGGCCGAATCGACGCCAGCCGGCAGCGGGATGGGTGCCGGGTCGGTCAAAGGCACCTGCCGGAACGCCATCAACAGCAGCAACGCCGGCACCAGCAGCAGCGGCAGCCCCCATTTCGTGATACGCCTGCGCAACATGGTGTTTCCTCCCTGGGAATGCGGCGATCTCGCCGCGCCGGCGAGTGTAACCGCGCATCCGCGACGGGCAGGCTTGACACGTATACTGACCCACCAGCAACGAGGGACAAAGGGTGCCGGAAAGGATTGAACCGCTCGCCGTCGCGGCCTGCAGCGCGACCTCCGCGCTGGGCCACGGACTCGCGGCGCAATTCGAAGCATTGCGCAGCGGACGCGGCGGCCTGCGCGCCAACGATTTTTCCTCGGCATCGCTGGAATGCCGGATCGGACGCGTCGCCGGCGTGGAAGACGCGGCCCTGCCCGCGCCGCTCGCGCATTGGGACTGCCGCAACAACCGCCTCGCCTGGCTGGGGCTGCAGCAGGATGGATTGATGGACGCGATTGCCGGCGCGGTCGCACGCCACGGCGCGACCCGCGTCGCGCTGATCCTCGGCACGTCCACCGCCAGCATCGGCGCCACTGAAGATGCGTACCGGCGGCTGGACCGTGGCCGCTTTCCGGAAGACCTGCAACGACCGGAAATCCACACCCCGCACTCGCTCGTCGCGTTCGTCGCCGATGCGACCGGCATCACGGGCCCGGCGCTCACGATTTCGACCGCGTGTTCCTCGTCGGCCAAGGTGTTCGCATCCGCGGAGCGCCTGATCCGGCTGGGCCTGGTCGATGCCGCACTGGTCGGCGGCGTCGACACGTTGTGCGACAGCGTGTTGTTCGGCTTCCACTCGCTGGAACTGGTGTCGAAGCGGGCCTGCCGGCCTTTCGACGCACAACGCGACGGCATTTCGATCGGCGAAGCCGCGGCGTTCGCGTTGCTGGAACGCATCGATGCCGCGCCGCATGCGCCGCGCCTGCTGGGCTACGGCGAATCCTCGGACGCACACCACATGTCGACGCCGCATCCCGAAGGTCGTGGCGCGCAAGCCGCGCTGGACGATGCGCTGGCGCGCGCCGGCATCGATGCGTCCGCCGTCGATTACGTCAACCTGCACGGCACCGCCACGCCCAAGAACGACGAGGTGGAGGCCAAATTGCTGCCGCGTTTTGCGCAGCGCACCCGCGCGAGTTCCACCAAGGGTTTCACCGGCCATACGCTCGGCGCGGCCGGTGCGCTGGAAGCGGTGTTCGCACTGCTGGCGATCGAACATGGCATCGTGCCGCCCAATCTCGGTTGCGGCGAGCCCATGCCGGAAGCCGCGCCATGGCTGGCTTTGCAGCCTTCGGAACGACGCATCGATTTGGCGCTCAGCAATTCATTCGGCTTCGGCGGCAACAATGCGTGCCTGGTATTCGGGCACGGGGGCGCCGAATGAGCGTGCCTCTTGCGCTTCGTATCATGGGCATCGGCGCATGGGCGCCCGGCGCACCCGACTGGCGATGCTTGCAAGCCATCCTCCGCGGCGAAGCTGCAGCGGTGGACGGCGCGCCCGCACGGCCTGCCGGCATGATCCTGCCCGCCGCCGAACGCCGCCGCGCGCCCGACGGCGTGCGACTCGCCGCGGAGGTCGCCGCGCAGGCAACCGGCATGGCCGGCATCGACCCCGCTACGGTCCCGTGCGTATTCGCGTCCACCCAGGGCGAACTGGCGATCACCGATTACGTGTGCGAAACGCTGGCCCGGTCCCCGCTGGAATTGTCGCCCACCAAGTTCCACAACTCGGTGTTGAATGCGCCCGCGGGTTACTGGACGATCGCGACCGGCTGCACCGGTGCGTCCAGCGCCGTGACCGCGCACCACCGGAGTTTCGCGGCCGGACTGCTGGAAGCCGCGGCCTTCGCCTGCGCCGAAGACACACCGGTGTTGTTCGCAGCGTGTGACGTCGCCTCCACCGGCCCGCTCGCGGAAATGACGCGCACCACACTGGCGTTCGGCATGGCGCTGTTGCTGCAGCCGGGTGCGGGCGATGGCGTGCGGCTGAACCTAGCGCTGCATCGCGGCGAGGCGGAACCGGTTCCGGCCGTGACATGGCCGGTCGTGGCGCGCGACAATCCGGCCAACGCCGACGCCCTGGCGCTGCTGTCGTTGCTCGCCGGGGCGAACGCTTCGAACCTGCGCCTGCCGTTGTCATCGGGATTGTCACTGGATATGGAGATCGAACCTTGACGGATGCATCCGCCCGCCCATTCGTGGTGGTGCCCTGCCTCAACGAGGCACTCGCGATAAGGAAATTGCTGGACGGCGTGCTGGCGCACTGCCGCGACGTGATCGTGATCGACGATGGCTCGACCGACGACACCGCGTGCATCGTCGCGCAAATGCCGGTGACGTTGGTTCGCCATCCCGAGCGCCGCGGCAAGGGCGAAGCCTTGCGGGCCGGCTTCCGCGAAGCCTTGCGACGCGGCGCCAGTGGTGTCTTGACGATGGATGGCGACGGCCAGCACGATCCGGCCGATATTCCGCGCATCCTCGCCGCCGCGCGCCGGTTTCCCGGCGCAATGATCATCGGCGCGCGGATGCTGGAACGCCATCGCCAGCCGAACGCGCGCCGGCGCGCCAACGATTTCGCCGACTGGGGCATCAGTTGGGGCTGTGGCCAGCCTGTCGCCGACACCCAGAGCGGCCAGCGCTGGTATCCACTCGCGGCAGTCGAATTGGTGGACCTGCCGGCCGAGGATTTCGTGTTCGAAGCCGCGATCCTGATTGCCGCGTCGCGCGACCTCGACATGCCCGTCGTGTCCATTCCGATCGCCTGCCGCTACGACGCCGGCGCGCGCCACAGCCATTTCCGGCCGGTGCGCGACGTGGCGCGGATCACCTGGTTCACGATCCGGCGCGTGGCGCATTACGGTCATCTCTTGCGAAGCTATCGGGCCTCGCACGACAGCGCGCCGCAGGTCTACGATCCCAAACACCTGCTCGATGCGCCACCGGCCGCACCACTGGCCGGCGCGGGCGGTCCCCCCGGGGAATGAGGGCCGTGGCCGATACGACGCCCATGGATGTCCTGATCATCGGTGGCGGTCTGGCCGGACTTACCCTTGCCCTGCAGCTGCGCGACCGGTGCCCGGGGCTCGCGATCCGGGTGCTGGAGCGGCGTCGGCACCCGGTGCCGGCCGCCGCGCACAAGGTCGGCGAATCGACCGTGGAAATCGGCGCGCATTATTTCGCCGACACGCTCGGGCTGCGCGAACACCTCGACGCCGAACAGGTGCGCAAGTTCGGCTTCCGGTTCTTTTTCAGCGAGGGTTGCGCGGAACTGGACCGCTGCGCCGAACTCGGCATCAGCCGCGTGTTCCCCACGCCGACCTGGCAACTCGAACGCGGCACGTTCGAAAACTTCCTCGGCCGCGAAGCCGGGCGTCGCGGCATCGAATTCGTGCAGGGCGCCAGCGTGCGCGCGATCGAAACCGGCGCGCCGCACGTGGTGCACGCCACGCATGGCGACGAGACCCGGACTCATCGCGCGCGTTGGTTGGTCGATGCCTCCGGTCGCGCCGGCCTGCTGCGTCGGCAGTTCGGTCTGGACGAGGACAACGGCCACCGCATCGGCGCGGCGTGGATGCGCATCGATGCGCGGCTGCATGTCGACCAATGGTGCGACAATCCGGCGTGGCGCGGGTTGTGCAACCCGCAGGAACGCTGGCGATCCACCAACCACCTGTGTGGCCCCGGTTACTGGGTGTGGCTGATCCCGCTGGCGTCAGGCGCGCACTCGGTCGGGATCGTGGCGGATTCCGAGATCCACCCCGTCGATTCGTTCAACAGTTTCGACCGCATGCTCGCCTGGATGCAGGTCCACCAGCCCGCGCTGGCGAGGGAACTCGGAACACGCCGCGATGCCCTGCTCGACTTCGGCTTCCTGCGCAACGTCTCATACGGGTGCCGGCAGGTCTTCAGCGCCGAGCGCTGGGCACTCACCGGCGAAGCTGCGATGTTCCTCGACCCGTTCTATTCGCCAGGCTCGGATTTCATCGCGATCGGCAATACCTACATCACGGAACTGGTCGCCCGCGACTTCGCCGGCCGCGCCGACGCGCGGACCACGCGCCACTTCCAGCAACTTTTTTTTTCGTTCCAGCGCAACACGCTCAACCTCTATCGCGGGCAGTACGCGCTGTTCGGCAACCCGCGCGTGCTGACCGCCAAGGTGCTGTGGGACTACGCCTACTACTGGGGCGTGCTGTGTCCGCTCGCGATCGGCGACCGGCTCACCGACCTTGCGCTGTTCGGCGATCTGGCCCCGCAATTGGTGGCCGCGGAAGACCTCAACCAGCGGGTGCAGGCGATGTTTCGCGACTGGCATGCACGCGGCCGCGCACGCGCCACGCCGTCATGGATGGATCAGCAGGAACTCGCCTGGTTCGCTGGCCTCAACGCGCGCCTGCACGAGCGTCTCGACGATGCCGGCATTCGTGCGCGCCTGCGCGAAAACGTTGAACTGCTGCACGCGCTGGCCGCCGCATTGGCGGAAGACGCCGCGCGCGACACACCCGGACTGGCGATCGAATCACTTTGCCGCGCCGCCGGAACGCGAGCGCGGCCGGTGCTTTTCCGCGCGGCGGCATGAGTTCGCCGCCGCGCCGGAATTTCAGTGCGCGAGTTCGAGTTTGCTCGAGACCACCCAGCCGATGTTGCCCAGTTCGTCCGATACCTTCCACCAGATTCCCACCTTGTCGCCGGTGGGATACAGCATCATGCCGGGCTTGAGGCTGCGCACGATCGACGAATGCAGGTTTGCATCCGAGTAGAGCTTGGTGCCCTCCGTCAGCCGTACTGCCTGCTGCACGTTGTCTGCCTGCGCGTTGGGGGCGTTTTGCTGCAATTCGGCGACCATCTTGGTGTAAGCATCCAGATAGGCCATCGCGACCACCTGGCCGATTTCGGTGTTGGCGTAGCCGCTGGCGCCGCCCGCCGCAAAGCCACCCCAGAACCCGCTGCCACCGCCGCCCGACCAGCCCACGTCGGTCTTGTCGGCGTGCCCCTGCTCCAGCGCAACTTGTTCGGTCGAACGAATATCGGTGAGGGTCAACACGACGTCGGCGGTTTTCTTCGACAGGCTGACGCCGCCAAGCACCGCGCCTGCGCCATGCCCGATCAAACCGCCGAGGATGCCGCCGATGTTGGTGCGCTGGGCATTGCCGTTGCTGTTGGCGATGTCGGGCACCAGCACGTAATCGGCCGCCTTCATCTGGCCCTTGCCGATGTTCGAGCCCACGCGCATTTCGCCCTCGCCAGCGAGGTCGCGTTCGGCGCGCGCGGCGGCCATGCCCTTGCCACGATCGACGAGCGTGAAACACCCCGATTGAGAGACGTAGACCTTGATCAGCGCGGCCGGCGATTCGAGATTCATCGATGTCCACCACCGATTGCCGTTCTCCGGTTCCTGCACCGCCAGTGTGCCAATCCTGCTGCTGCAACGTGGCATCTGCGGCTGCGCGTCGGGGCCGGCAAAACTCGTCGACGCGACGAGCATGCCCCCGGCGATGGTCAGCAAGCAGAGCAACGGTTTGGCTCCTTGAACTTTGATGCCCATACCACCCTCCCTTTCAGCCTGCGGAAAAGCCCGTGATGGACGGCGGGTGTCATCCGGGAATCGTCGAATTGCCCGATCCGGCCGCCGCCGGATTTCGTGACGCAGATCACACTTTATTGCGCGTGTATACGCCCGCAATGTTCGGGTGTCAATCAAGGTTTCCCGTCTGCCCGGAGCTGCTTCGGGCACGGCCAACGCCATCCGATATCGCGGGGTCGGAGGTGGCGAGATTCGGCAGCCTGTCAGGCCATGCCGCCGTTGACGCCGATCACCTGGCCATTGACGTAAGACGCGGCATCCGAGCACAGGAACGCCACCACGCCCGCGACTTCCGCAGGCGTGCCGGTGCGCGCGGCGGGAATCATCGCTTTCACCTGGTCCGGTGAAAACAGTGCATGGGTCAGGTGTCCTTCGATGATCCCCGGTGCGACCACGTTGACGGTGATGTTGCGGGACGCCATCTCGCGCGCCAGCGACTTCGCCGCACCGTGCAGCGCGGACTTGGCCGCGGCGTAATTGACCTGCCCGCGGTTGCCGAGCGTCGCCGCCACCGACGACACCGCGACGATGCGGCCGAAGCGCGCGCGCGCCATCGGCAGCAGCAACGGTTGGGTCGCGTGGAAGAATCCATGCAGCGACACGTCGATCACGCGCCGCCACTGGTCCTCGCCCATCCCCGCCAGCGGCGCGTCGTCATGGATGCCGGCGTTGTGGACCAGCGCCTGGACGGGTGCCGCTTGCAACAGTTCCTCGATCGCCGCACGTGTCGTGGCGGCATCGGTGAGATCGAACGCCGCGACCTCGGCACTGCCGCCTGTTTCACGAATGCCGGCCGCCACTGCACCGGCGCGCGCGGGATTCGCGTTCGCGTGCACGACCACCTGCCAGCCATCGCGCGCCAGCGCGGCGCAAATCGCACCACCGATGTCGCCGCTGCCACCCGTGACCAGCACCCGCTTCGCGTTCATGCCTGCGTCCACGTTACCCTGCATTCGAAACAGCGCGCAACATCACCGCCGCGCGACCGGTCGCGAGCACGCTGCCCCGGTGCTCGACGCGAAAGGCATATTGCAGGCTGTCCGCCATCGCGATCAAGCACTCGACATGCACCTGCAATCTGCCTTCGAGATCGTCCAGGCGCTCGACGTGCAAGCTCACGTCGCGCAGCGCGACCAGCAATCCCGGGCGCGCGGCGCCGCCTTGTTCGCGTTCACGCAACGCGCCGTGCACCGCCATCGCCTGCGCCGCGTACTCGCACAGGTTCACCGCGTGCAACATGTCGTCCGCGCGCAATGGATTGTCGGGGCGCTGGTGCGAGGCACTGCGCGCGTGCAAGCGCATCGCATCCCATTCGACCACTTCGTCCAGCAGGCACATCGTGCCCGTGTGCGGGATCAGGTGCCCCCAATCGGACTTCGGCAGCATTACGAGCCCTTGTCGCCTCGGGGGAGGGGTTGGGGTGAGGGTGCGACAAGCACGCAGCATCCGCTCATGACCGAACCCTCACCCGGCGCGGCGCGCTCGCGCTACGCGCGCGTTCGCCTTGCTCCGCCTCTTCCGGTGGGAGAGGGTTCCCAACGTGCGGCGCCATCAGCACCGACAAGGTGAAGTGGAACGCCACGCCCAGCGCGACCGTCAGGCCGATCGCACGCAGCACCGGCACGCGGGACAATGCCAGCACGCCGAATACCAGCAGCGCGGAAGCCACGCACACGAGCGTCGCGTGCAGCGTGCGCAGATCTTCGCGCGCGTCGCCCGTGCGGCGTTCGAAGAACAGGGCGTAGTGCAGACCCAACCCCGCCGCCAGCGTCAACGACACCAGGTGGAACAGGGACAGCGGAATCCCGCACGCACGCAGTACCACCAGTACCAGCAGCGTCGCGAGCGTCATCGGCCCCAGCACGTGCAGCGCGCGGCGCGGACTGCGCAGTGCCAGCGTCACGGCCGCGCACAACAGCAGCGCGGCGATACCGAGCGCGATCAGGATGCGATGCCGGTACGCCATCACCAGCGATTCGGTGGAAGCCTTGAGATCCAGCAGGTGCACCGTACCACCCGTTGCCTTGGTGAGAGCGTCGAACGCGACTGGATCGTTGACGCCACTCAGCGTGCCCAATCCCACCCAGCCGTCGCCTTGCTGCACCAGCATGGATTCCAGCCGCGCACCCAGCGGTGACTGTTCAAACGCTTCCGGTGTCAACGGCGGCAGCTTGCGCGCGGTTTCCACGTCGGCCACGAACGTTGCGAACACGCCCCCGCGGAACGGCAGTCCTTCCATCGCCTGCTGCAGTGCGGCCTGCAACTGTGCGACGTCGGGCAGCTTCGCCTGCCGCGCTTTCTGGGTCGCCGCGCTCGGCAGGAATCGCGACGGCAACTCGAAGCCGTCCACCGCATGGCTTGCGACGAGTCGTTGCACGCGTGGCGCGATACGTTCGGATAGCGCCAGCACGCCTTCCGCGCTCGGCGCGCGCAGCACCAGCAGATAACGCACGTCCGGTGCGCCGAGTTCCGCGCGCAGACGCGCGTCGCGCTGCAATTCGGCCCGCGGGATCGGCGTCAGCGCAGACAGATCGTTCTGCCAGAACCTTCCCGGTGCGAACGCGACGACGAGCACGCCAGCCACGGCGACCAGCCACGGCACCCAGCGCGGACGCGGCAGGCGCGCGAGAAAACGCCATGCTTGCGCAAGTCCCGGCGTCGCGGCCATGTCGCGTCGCGCCGGCGGCACGATCAACGGCAGCAACCAGCGCGTGCACAGGCCCGCCGCGACCAGACCGCCGATCGTGAACACCGCGAGTTGCTGCAGACCCGCAACCCCCGACGCGAAGAAAGCGAGATAGGCGATGCACACCGACACGATCGCCGTCGCCAGCAACGGCCACAGTTCGCGCACGGATTGCGAGGTCGCGATGCCGATCCGGCGGTGGCTGAACACGCGCAGCGGGTATTCCTGCGCCACGCCCAGCAACGTGAAACCGAACGCGACGGTGATGCCATGTGCATGGCCGAAGATCAGCGCCAGCAACGCGAAGCCGACCACCGCCCCCGACAACAGCGGCAAGGCGGTCACCACGACGGGCACCGCGCTACGGTAGGCCAGCAGCAGCATCACAATGAAACCGATCGTGGTGATCGCACCGAATCGATCGGCCTCGGCGCGCGTGTTGCGGCTGGCCTCGACCCCGAACCAGCCCGGGCCGCTGATCACGAGCTTCGCTTGCGCCGCACCCGGCAATGCCGCAAAGTGTTTCTGCAATGATGCGATCGCCGTCGCCTGCGCGCCCGGATCGAAACCTGCCGCTTTCGTCTCCGTGACCAGCAGCGCCTCGCCACGATCCGAAAACCACACGCCGTCGATCAGTTTCGGCTGGCGTGCCGGGACCCACGATTGCGCGAGCTTCAGGGTTTCGAGGGTGGGATCGCGCTTCAACCATGGTTCCAGCATCGACGCCGCGGGCGAACTCAGATCCTCGACGCGCTGCTGCAATTGCGCGTGCAAATACGTGGCGTCCAGGCGGTGGGCATCCAGCGTGGACGACAGCAGATAACGATATGGCAACAGGTCCGACGCGATCTCCGCGAGGTCGTTGCCGCCGTTGGCGACCTGCGCGAAGGCGGGATCGTGCGACAGCGCATCCTGCAAGCCGCGCGAAAGCGCCGCCAGCCGATCCTGCGGCGCGCCGGAAATCGCCAGCAGCAGCAGGCGCGAACCCGGCCCCTTGCCGATCTCGTCCAGCAGCAGTTTCTGATCGGCGGTACGGGCCGGCGGCACGAAATCGCGCAGGTCCGAACTGATTTGCAGGTGCCGCGCGACGCCCCAGCCGACCGCGGCAATCAGCACGAGCCACGCGAGCCAGATCGCGACCCGAGCGCCGCGCGTCATGGGCTGTTGCGACAACGCGCCGCCAGTGCCGACTGCAGCGGCGCCGCGCTGCGCAGGCCCGCTTCCGCCATCGCGCCGACCAGCGTGATGCTGCTGTCGCCGTTGGCGTCCGTCACGGTCAGGCAACGCGGTTCGTGCGCGCGTCCGTCGATCACGATCGACGCGAGCTGGCGTTTGAGCTGATTGGTGCGCGGCGCCAGCGTGATCACCCAACGCGCCGCACCGCCTTGTGCAGACAGCGTGAAATCCTGCTGCAGCGCCGACACGTCGCCGCCCAGCAGCGCGCGGAATCCGGCCAGCATCGCGCCCGCCTGCGGCGCGCGCGCGAGCGGCACCCGATGCACTTCGCCGCTGCCGCGCTGCACCGACAATTCGCCGTCGCCGATTTTCGCGGTTTCGTTGAACGGCTTTTCAATGTCGCGTTGCATCCGGTCACCCCCCAGCCAGCGCAACGTGCCGGACACCACCAGCGGGCGATCCAGCATGCCGCGATAGCTCACCTGCACGAACGGCGTCGACACCGGCGGCGTCTTGGCGATGCCGGACAGCAGCGATTCGGCCAGACCGGGGTCCGCGGCCCAGGCACCGCACGACGCCAGAAGCGCGAACGCGATCAGCGCGTCACGAAGAGTGCACCTGCTGCAGATTCGGCTGGATCGCATGATGCGCGGCAAGGGTCGTGGGCGGCTGCCAGAAATCATAGAAATTGAACCAGTTGCAAGGCGCTTCGCGCAGGTGATGTTCCAGCCGCTCGGCATAACGGCGGATGTACGCGTCGAGCGCGGCGTTGCGATCGGTGCGCGGCAATTCCACCTGTTCGGCCAGCGTTTCGAAAACCAGATCGTAGCGGTTGCCACCGCGATACATGCCGAGGCACAGCACCACCGGCACCTTGAGCAGGGCGGCGATCTGCCACGGCGCCGCGGGAAACGCCGCATCCGTGCCGAGGAACGGCACTTCGCGCATCAACTCGTGCGGACGGCCGCGATCGCCGAGCAGGGTGATCATCGCGCCTTCGCGGGCGGCTTCGGAGAGCGCGAGCACGATGTCCGTTCCGCCGCGTGCGGTGTCGATGATGCTTTCGGACAACTCCGGCGCCAACGCTTCCAGCAACTTGGTCAATGCCGGCGTCTTGCTCTTGTCCATCACCAGCTTGAGCTTGCAATCGGGCCGGCCGGCCGCGAGCACGCGCAGCACTTCGAAGCTGCCCACGTGCGCGCCCAGCAGCATCACGCCGTTGCCGTGATCGAGGCGGCGGTGCAGTTCCTCGACGCCGCGGGTGCTGACGCGGAAGCTGTCGATCCCGCGTGCCAGCAGGAACACGCGATCGAGGATTGTGGATGCGAACGCGTGGATCAGGCGCATCACCTGCCATGCGCTGCCCGGCTTGCCGGTGAGGCGGCGGAAATAATCGCGCGAGGCACGGCGTTCGGGGCCGCGCCGGAAATAGAAATACACCGTGATCGGGTACAGGATCAGCCGCGCGAACGTGCGCCCGAAATGCAGCCCGATGAAACGGATCAGCCAGATCGCGAACCAGCCGCCGGCTTCCGGACGATCGAGCCAGTGCTCGCTCGTGCCCTGATGTTCCCCTTGCATGATTTCCCCTGTTCGATCCATTGCCATTGCCACGAACATCACCCCTGCGCGGCGTGCAGCGTGCCACGTGCCAGTGGCACCCCGTCCACGCGTCTGACCGCAAAGCGGACGCATGCAGCCTCGGCCCGCAGTTCGATCATCGCATCCTCGCCCGGCAGCAATGGTTGCACGAATTTCGCATCCAGTTTTTCGACGCGCCCCCCGCGCCACGCGCGCAATGCCGCGGCCACGCGTTCCAGCACTACCACGCCGGGAACGATCGGGTTGCCCGGGAAATGCCCGGCCAACGCCGGGTGCGCCGGATCGATCCGCAATGTGGTCTGGAGTGAATCGTTCATGCCGCGCCGTCTTCCCCGCGCACCAGCGCCGGCCAGCGCTGCACGATCTGTGCCACGAACCGCCGAACGGGCGGATGCGGAATGTGCCGAAGGTGCCAGCGCCGGAACGCGTACTCGCCCGCGAACGCGACGAGCAACACGATCCAGCAACCCGCTTGCGGATACCACGCGAGCAATGACCCGGGCAGTGCGAACGGGACGGTGACGCCGAACGTCGCCAGCCATCCGCCGGGCACCGCAAACAACGCGATCAGCAGCGACAGCAACGCCATCGCGCCGAGCAGGCAGGCCCAGAACCAGGTGACGCCGCGCGTGTAGTTGCGCACGCCCGGCAGGTTCACGCGCGCCTCACCTTCGATCAGCCGCACGAAGCGCGTGACCAGCGGTTCCGCGCCGGGCTTCAGCGTGCGCGCAAACAGCCAACCGATGGCAGCCAGGAACACCACCGGCAAAGCCATCAACGCAAGCAACGGCCTGCCCGCCAGCGCGGGCACCAGCAGCAACGCCGCGAGCACCACCCACACTGCGAGTGCGGTCACGCTGCGTCGCCGCCACACCGACGGCAACCATGCCAGCAACAGCAGCGCCGCCGCGGCCACGCTCAACGCGTGCCGGTGCGACAAGCCTCCCGCCAGCGCTAGCAACCCGCATCCCAGCAACACCAGCGGCAGCCAAGGCACGCGCGATGCGGCGGATGGACGTTGGGCGGCGCGCGTGGACATGCGGACGGGGCGGAATGGGTCGGCGGCGGAGTCTATATGATAGGCGGACCACACCTGAATCCGGGGAAATCGAGAAGATGGATGGCGGCAAGGCGCCCGAATTCGATTGCGACGTGCTGGTGGTGGGCGGCGGCCCTGGCGGCTCGACCATTTCGACGCTGCTCGCGCGGCGCGGCTGGCGCGTCACGATGCTGGAACGCGATCGCCATCCACGCTTCCACATCGGCGAGTCGCTGCTGCCGGCGAACATGCCGATCTTCGAAGAAATCGGCGCGCTGGAAAAACTGCGCGCGCTGGGCCGCCTGAAACTCGGCGCGGATTTCCCGCGCGACGACGGCAGCTACTACACGTTCCGGTTCGACCGAGCCTTGGGCGACACCCGCCCCTACGCGTTCCAGGTCAAGCGCGAAGACATGGACCGGATGCTGTTCGAGCACGCGCGCGAGAACGGCGTCGACGCACGCGAGCAGGTCAAGGTCGAACGCGTGGCATTTGATGCCGAGGCCGTGACCTCGTACATCGACTCCGCGGGCACGAAGTCCATGCTGCGCGCGCGCTATGTCGTGGATGCATCGGGCCGCGACACTTTCCTCGGCAAGCAACTGAAGCTGGTGCAGCGCAGCGAAAAACACCAGAGCGCGGCGATGTTCGCGCACTACGAGGGCATCGGCTACAACCCCGACGATCCGGATGGCAACATCATCAGCGTCAATCGTTTCGCGCACGGCTGGGCATGGTTCATTCCGCTGCCGGGCGGCATCACCAGCGTGGGTTGCGTATGCAAGCCCGGATATCTCAAGACGCGACAGGGTGCAAGCAATGATGATTTCATGGCGAAGACGCTCGCGATCGTGCCGGGCGCCGACCGCCGCATCGCGAACGCCAGGCGCGTGTCGCCGGTGCGCTTCACGGGCAATTATTCGTACGCGTGCAGCGCGATGGCCGGACACCGCTGGATCCTGATCGGCGACGCGTGGGCGTTCCTCGATCCGGTGTTTTCATCGGGCGTGTTCCTTTCCATGTATTCCGCGCAGAAGGCGTGCGAAGTCGTCGAAGGGAGCTTGCGCGAACCTGCGCGGGAAGCCGCATTGCAGAAGCGCTACGCGAAACATTTGCGGAAAGGTTACGCACGCTTCGCATGGTTCATCTATCGCTTCAACTCGCCGGTGATGAAGGCGCTGTTCGCCGATCCGCGCAACGTGATGCAGGTGGAACAGGGCGTGATCTCGATGCTGGCGGGCGACGTGTTCGACAACAAACTGGTGCTGTCGAAGCTGCGCATCTTCAAGACCATCTACGCGATCTTCTCGGTAATCAACGTGCGCCGCTGGGCTGCCGACCGCATCGACCGGCGGCGCCAGAACCGGATGCGGGTCGCCGCAAACGCCGCGGAATGACCATCGCGTGACCGAACCGATCGAACTTCGGGCCGCCACGCCCTTCGGCGACCTCGCCGCGCTGCAATGGGGCAATGCCCACGCGCCGCCGCTGCTGGCGTTGCACGGCTGGCTGGACAACGCCGCGAGTTTCGCGCGGCTGGCGCCGTTGCTCGCCGCGCACCGGCGGGTGATCGCGCTGGACCTGCCGGGCCACGGTCATTCCGCGCATCTGCCAACGAGCGTCCATCGCTACAACAATCTCGATCAGGTCGATCACGTACTCGACTTTGCCGATGCGTTGAAACTCGACCGGTTCGACTTGCTGGGACATTCGCTGGGCGCTGGCATTGCATCGCTCACCGCTGCCGCCGCACCCGCGCGTATCGGCAAGCTGCTCCTGATCGAAGGCCTGGGTCCCCTCGCCGACGACGGCTCACAAACCCTTTCACGCTGGCGCGATGCCCACGCGCAACGCGAAACCCTGCGGCGGCCACCGCGCGTGTTCGCATCCGCCGACATCGCGGTGAGGGCGCGCGTCGCGGCGGGCGGCCTCGATGCGGACGAAGCCCGTCCGATCGTCGAACGCAACTTGCGCAAGGTCGACGCTGGATTCACGTGGCGCAGCGACCCTCGCCTGCGGCTCTCCACGCCGCTGCGCATCGAGGAACACCAGTTGCGGCGCCTGCTTGCCGGCATCGATGCTCCCACCTTGCTGTTGTTGGCCGAGCCCGCTACGCCGTATCTGCCGCCGACATTGATGGAAGCGCGCGCCGCCTGCGTCGCCCGGATCCGCATCGCGCACATTGCCGGGCCGCATCATCTGCACATCCGGCACCCGCACGAAACCGCCGATCACGCCGGCGAATTCCTGCAGCAGTAGACCCGAAGAAGCGGCGCGGATTCAGCGCCCGTAACGCCGCTTGCGGCGCTGGTACGTGCGCACCGCGCGCAGGAAGTCGATGCGACGGAACGCGGGCCACAGCACGTCGCAGAAATAGAATTCGCTGTAGGCCGCCTGCCAGATTAGAAATCCCGACAACCGCTGCTCGCCGCTGGTACGGATGATGAAGTCCGGGTCGGGCACGCCGCCGGTGTAGAGGTAACGCTCGATGTCGCCGGCTTTCAAATCCGTAACCACCGATTCCAGCGAGCGGCCTTCGGCAGCCGCGGCGTTGAGCAGGCCTTTCACCGCGTCGGTGATTTCCTCGCGTCCGCTGTAAGCCAGTGCGATGGTCAGCAGCATGCCGTCGTGGCCGGCGGTGGAAAGTTCCAGCGCTTCGCTGGCCGCGACCACGCGTTCGGGCAGGCGATCGCGCTGGCCGATGATCTTCACGCGCACGCGCCCGGATTTCAGGCGCGGTTCTTCCAACAAGCGCGCGCTTTCACGCACGAACAGGTCCAGCAGGCACTCGACTTCCGCGGGTGAGCGGCCGAAATTCTCGGTGCTGAACACGTACAAGGTCACGTGGCGCACGTCGAGTTCGAGACACCACTCCAACACCTCGCGCAGCTTGTTCACGCCGTACTGGTGCCCGATCGTGGCTTCGAGGCCGATGCCGCGCGCAAAGCGCCGATTGCCATCGAGGATCAACCCGATGTGCGCCGGCACCTTCTCGGTCGCGACCTGGCGGGCGAGCACGCGCTCGTACCAGCGATAGAGCGGGTACAAGAGCGGTTTGAAGATGCGCCACGGGCGACGACGCAGGTCTGCATACGCGATGCGCAGCCAGCCGGGAGCGGTCACCCGCGCGGTTTCCGTCGCGAGCGGCTCGGAGATATTGGAATTCATGGCGGGGCATTGTATGCCGGTCCGAACGAAGCGGAGCACGACGCCTGCCGCGCTTTGCCGCCTGGGACGCCGCGGTTCACATTCCGGTCTTCGCGAGACGCGTGGCGCGCAACGTCGACGCCGCGAACGAGGCGTACCCTTGAGGACGCGCGGGTTCGGCCTCACACATGGCTGGAATGGCCCGCGGCACTTCGTCGAAGCGAACCGCGCTGGCCGTCCACCGAGGCCAGCGGACCGGCCACCCTGCGGAGTCGAGGATGAGCGGGTTCGACTGGCTGCCCTGGCGACGACCACCGCCGCCGATCGACGACGCGCTGTGGCGTGATGCGTTGGCCGTGTGCCCGCTTGCGCAACGGCTGGCGCCGGACGAGCGCCAGCGATTGCGGGCGTTCGCGGCGCGCTTCCTGCAACGCAAGCGATTCTTTCCGATCGATACGGAACTGGATCCGATGCAGCGGCTGCTGATCGCGATGCAGGCCTGCGTGCCGATCCTGAACTCGGGATTCCGGATGCTGCGCGGCTGGCAAAGCGTGATCGTGTATCCGGGCGAATTCAAGGTACGCCATCGCCACCACGACGCCGGCACCGGCGTGGTGACCGAACGCGACGAGGTGCGCAGCGGCGAAGCATGGCAGGCTGGACCGCTGGTGCTGTCATGGGCCGCGGTGCAACAGGACCTGCTGCAGCCGTGGGACGGATTCAATGTCGTCGTGCACGAAATCGCGCACAAGCTCGACATGCTGGATGGCCCGCCCGACGGCGTCCCGCCGCTGCCGCGCGCGATCGACTGGCGAAAATGGATCGACACGTTCCAGCGTGCCTACGATCGTCTTTCCGACGACGTCCATCTGGGTCATGCCACCCTGATCGATCCGTATGCTGCCACCAATCCCGGCGAATATTTCGCGGTGGTGAGCGAGCTGCATTTCTCAGATCCGCGCCGGCTTATGCAAGCCGAGCCTGACGTCGGGGCGCTCCTGCACGCGTACTACGGCCCCTCGCCGGCGCCGTAACCTCGCCGGCGGAATGGCTACACCAGCCGTGCCCACGCGCGTACCGGGAACGCACCCATGCCGGCCGCGCGCATAGGTACCGCCGAAAAGCGCAACCCCTTCGCCGGCAACGCGACAAGCGACGCCAGGTTCTCGACGATCGGGATGCCTGCTGCCAGCAAGATGGAATGCGCGGGGCGTTCGGCATCGGACGTATCGTCGATGTTGAGCGCATCGATGCCGACCAACCGTGCGCCCTGGTCGCGAAGATGGATCGCGGCGTCGCGACCCAGGAACGGCCAGCCTTCGGCGTAAGCCGCCGTGCCCCAATGCACGCTCCAACCCGTGTCCAGCAACACCGCACGGCCGGCCACATCGACGGCGCCGAGCGCATGGCGATCGATGCGGCGTCCGCGCATGCCTTGCAGGTGCACCACCACGGCATCGACGTCCGCGATGGCCGTCAGCGGCAATGCCGACACATCGGGCTTGTCGGGATAGCGATGGAACGGTGCGTCGATGGCGGTGCCGGAGTTCGCCACCATGTCGATGCGCCCGATCTGGAAACTGACGCCGTCGGCGTAACGCGCACGGCTTGCGGCATGGCTCAAATGGTCACTGATGCGCGGCGCCGGCAGGCCTGGGTAGACCGGCTCGCCGTCGTGCACGACGTGCGAAAGGTCGATCAGGTCGGTGCGATCAATGGCTTGTCCAGCCACCCGCTCCACCTCGACCGGACGCTTGTGCGGCTCGGCAACGATGCGCTTGTTGAGGATGCGCACGCTGCCGACCATCAGCAACCGCAGGTCGCGCACGACGTAATCGGCGAGTGCCTGATCGTCGATGTCGTCGCCGTCGATGTCGAGACGAAATCCCTGACCCTGGATGCCGCCGCCATTGGAAAATTCGACTTCGAAGTCGAAACAAGCCCGCCGGTCGTTGCTGGTGTCGCGCATGGAACGATTCCACCTGAATGGATGCGCCCACTTTGCCTGCCCGCTAGGATTCAGGAAAACGAATTTTTCTTTTATCTGCCATAAGAAAAACGATGATCAGTGACCTGGATCTGGTGCGCACGTTCCTTGCCGTCGTCGAGGCCGGGTCTTTCACCGCGGCGGCATCCGGCGTCTACCGCTCGCAGGCGGCCGTCAGCCAGCAGATTCGCCGACTGGAGACCCAGGTCGGTGCACGTCTGTTCGAACGCGGCCGGCGGGAGGTGACGCTGAGCCACGCGGGCCGGCGACTGCTGCCGCATGCGCGGCACCTTCTGACCGCGAGCGAGCAGGCGCGCCTGGCGGCGCATGGCAGCGATCGGCGCAGAATCCGGATCGGCATCCCCGACGATCTCGCCGGGCTGGTGATACCGGCGCTCGCGGACGTGGTCGGGCATGACGAAATGTTCGTGTTCGAGATCGTGACCGGCGCCACCCACGAGCTGCACGCGTCGATGCCCGCGCGATTGGAGATCGTGGTCGGACTGGCGATCCCTCGCCTGCGGGACGGCGTTGAACTGGCGCGTTTGCGCATCCGCTGGTTTGGCCGCTGGAACGGCGGCGGCAGCATTCCCCTGGCGCTGTGCACCGAGGGCTGCCTGCTGCGGCGCCAGGCACTGGCCGCGCTCGATCGCGCAGGCATGGCGTGGCATTTGTGCGTCGCCGCGAACAGCGTAGGCGTGGTGGAAGCCGCCATCGCCGGCGGCATGGCGGTGGGGCCGCTGTTGGAGGCTGCGGCCTCCGAGGCCCTTCCTCACGCCGAAGCGCTGCCACCGCCGGGCGAGATCGGCATCCGCATGTATGCCGACAGCCATGTCGAACGGCCACTGCTGGACGAGCTAGCGGACGCGATTCGTCAACGGGTCGCCGCGTGCACGCCGGCCAAGACAGTCGCTCGAACGTCCATATCGTCTGACCGGGGCTTACGCGGACAAAATCGGACGCCCGGTACCCGCCGGCGTGCGGAACGGTGAACACGAACCGGCGTTGACCGCTCAGCCTTCTTTCAACCAGCGCGCCGCATCCAGCGCGTAGTACGTCAGGATCGCGTCGGCACCGGCGCGCTTGATCGAGAGCAGGGCTTCCATTGCGCAGGCACGCTCGTCGATCCAGCCATTGGCCCCGGCCGCCTTCAGCATCGCGTATTCGCCGCTGACCTGATACACGAACGTCGGCGCGCCGAAGCGATCCTTCACGCGCCGCACGATGTCGAGGTAAGGCAGGCCCGGCTTCACCATCACCGCGTCGGCGCCTTCTTCGAGATCAAGTTGCACTTCGCGCAGGGCTTCGTCGGAATTGCCCACGTCCATCTGGTAGGTGTGCTTGGAACCTTTGCCCAGACTCGCCGCCGAACCCACGGCATCGCGGAACGGGCCATAGAAACTCGACGCGTACTTGGCCGAATACGCGAGGATCCGGGTGTGGATCAGGCCTGCACTTTCCAATGCCTGCCGGATCGCGCCAACGCGGCCGTCCATCATGTCGCTCGGTGCCACGAAATCCGCGCCCGCCCGCGCCTGCGACAACGCCTGCCGGACCAGCGCGGCGACGGTTTCGTCGTTCAGGATGTAACCGGTGTCGTCGATCAGGCCGTCCTGGCCATGCGTGGTGAACGGGTCCAGCGCGTCGTCGCAAATAACGCCCAGTTCCGGGAAACGTGATTTCAACGCGCGCACCGCGCGCTGGACCAGACCATCGTCGTTGAAGGCCTCGCGCCCGTCGGCGGTCTTGCGGTCATCTTCCAGGTGTGGAAACAGCGCCAGCGCCGGCACGCCGAGTTCCTGCGCCTGTTCGGCCACCTTCAACAAGGCGTCGATCGACAGGCGGGCCACCCCCGGCATGGACGCCACGGCGTCACGTTTGTCGCCACTACCTTCCTGCACGAACACCGGCAGGATCAAATCAGACGGACCCATCACGGTTTCGCGCATCAGGGCGCGGGAAAATGCATCACGGCGCATGCGCCGCATGCGGATGGCGGGGTAACTCATCAGGCAGGTCCGGATGGCTTCGAACGTCGCATTGTAGCGAGCCGCGTCCCGCAGAGGACCGGAGGCGAGCAGGGAACGCCCTCCCCGCGAGACTGGATTTGTCGCGCAACGTGACGCTGGTCTCGACAGTCGCCCTCTCTCTGGCACGAATCCTGCTGCCTCAAGTCCTGCCACCGGCAGGCCGATAGAAGACCACGAGCGGGTGGTCATGTTCAGCTCAGGTAGTTGCAGTTAAATTACAGTTAATGCACAATCCGCTCCGTGCGATGTGAAACGTTTCGAAGGCCAAAACTCCAAATCGATTGCAATCCACTGAAATGCCATGATTTCCTCACTGACCATTGCCGTGATCCTGATGCTGACAGCTGCTACGGCCGCGCTCAGCATCAAGCGCATTCCGGAGGGCCAGGTTTATACGCTGCGGCGACTGGGCAAGCCGGCCGGCATCCTCACCGCCGGTACCCACGTGGTGGTGCCGCTGGTCGAACGCATCGCCCACAAGATCAGCATCACCGGTTACACGCTTGCCGTGGACGAACGGATGGAACCTCCCCATCCCGCCGTGCAGACGCTGCGCGGACGGATCTGGTGGCAGGTATTGGACCCGGAGCGCGCCGACACCGTGATCGACCGCGCCGACGACTTGATCCGGTTGCGCCTGCGCGACGCAGTGCAGGGCGCTGATGCGACCGATTCCGACTTGCGTTCGCGCAACCTGCGCATCAAGCAGACGTTGAATGGCAGCCTCCGCGACCGCGGAGTGCTGGTGACGCGGGTCGAACTCGACCTCGCCGCCTGAAAGCCGGCCAGCCAGGGAGAAACGGTGAGCCCGCCCTTTGGAGCGGGCTCCTGTTTTTTCGAGGAAGGTGCTGGTAGACACCATCCCATGGAACTCGCGCAAAAACTCGCCGATGGCCTCGCCGGCTTGCAACTCGAACTGCCGGACGGCGCGCAAGGCAAACTGCTGGCGTACCTGGATTTGCTGGCGCACTGGAACCGCGCCTACAACCTCACGGCCGTGCGCGACCGCGGGGAAATGGTTCCGCGGCACCTGCTGGATTCGCTGGCCGTGCTGCCATTCGTGCGGGGCGAGTCGCTGGTCGACATCGGCAGTGGCGCGGGCCTGCCCGGGATTCCCTTGGCGATTGCCCGGCCCGGTCTTGCCGTGACCTTGATCGAAAGCAACGGCAAGAAGGCACGCTTCTTGCGCGAGGCCGTGCGCGCCCTGCCCCTTCCGAACGTAGTGGTGGAACAAGTACGGGTGCAGGATGCCGCCGGCAGCTTCGACACCGTCACCGCGCGGGCGTTTTCCAGCCTTGCCGACATGCTGGCGTGGGGCGGACACCTGCTGGCCGACGAAGGGCGCTGGCTGGCGCTAAAGGGACGGGCCGATCAGGATGAAATCGCGGGGGTTCCCGATGAATTTCGCGTGGCCGCGGTGCGTCAGGTCCAGGTTCCGGGCACGGAAGCCAACCGCTGCGTGATCGAGCTGGCACGAAGCTCGTCCCGCAACGGCTAGCCCGGCGATGGTAGGCTACTCGTTTCATCGCTCCAGCCGTTGCGACCCATGACGCGCATCATCGCCATCGCCAACCAGAAGGGCGGCGTCGGCAAGACCACCACCGCCGTGAACCTGGCTGCCGCGCTGGCGGAGACCAGGCGACGCGTGTTGCTGGTGGACCTCGATCCGCAGGGCAACGCGACTTCGTCGGCGGGCATTGACAAACGTGCCACCAAGCCCAACGGCTGCGAAGTATTGCTGGAAGAGGCGTCGATCGAAGACGCGATCATCGCCACCGAAGCCGGCTTCGACCTGTTGCCCGGCAATCGCGACCTCACCGCGGCGGAGATCAAACTGGCCGACGCGATCGCGCGCGAACAGCGGCTCAAGGAACAACTGGCCAAGCTGGGCGACCGCTACCAGATCATCCTGATCGACTGTCCGCCCTCGCTGCACCTGCTCACGCTGAACGCCTTGGCCGCCGCGGACAGCGTGCTGATTCCGGTGCAGTGCGAATCGATGGCACTGGAGGGCCTGACCGATCTGCTCGACACCGTCAAGGCCGTGCGCAAGCGGCTCAATCCGCAACTCGAAGTCGAGGGCTTGTTGCGCACCATGTTCGATGTGCGCACCGCGCTCGGCAACGACGTGTCGGCCGAACTCACCAAGCATTTCGGCGACAAGGTGCTGCATTCGGTGGTGCCGCGCAACGTGCGCCTCGCCGAAGCGCCCAGCCACGGCAAGCCCATCAATCTTTACGATCGCGAATCGCGCGGCGCGATCGCGTATCTCGGCCTCGCCGGTGAAATGATCCGTCGCGTCGGCCTCGCACCCGCGCGCAGCAACGGCGACGCGCCGCCGCCCGAAAACGCACCGGCCAAACCCAATCCGCCCCCGCCGAACCCGCCGCGTCCACCAATCATGAAGGTCTCCGCATGAGCCCCGCCAAACGCAGGGGACTGGGTTCCCGCGACCTCGACGTGTTGCTGGGCAACCCGGATGGCGAGACGGCCAACGACGTGCCCGCGGGCGAAACGTTGAGCAATCTTCCGGTCGCATCGATCCGCTCCGGCCAATACCAGCCGCGCCACCACTTCGATGAAGCCGCGCTGGACGAGCTGGCCGCCTCGATCAAGTCGCAGGGCTTGATCCAGCCGATCGTGGTGCGCGACATCGGGCGCGGCCAATACGAACTGATTGCAGGCGAGCGCCGCTGGCGCGCGGCGAAGAAGGCTGGCCTCGAAGAAATCCCGGCCGTGGTGCGCGACATTCCCGCGCAGTCCGTGCTGGCAGTCGCGTTGATCGAAAACATCCAGCGCGAGGAACTCACGGCGCTGGAAGAAGCCCAGGCACTACGAAGGTTGATCGACGAATTCAAGTTGAGCCAGCAGCAGGCGGCCGACGCGGTCGGCCGCTCGCGCGCGGCGGTCGCCAATCTTTTGCGCCTGCTGGAACTGCCCGAAGCCATCCGCGACCTGCTGGACGACGGCCGCATCGAGATGGGCCACGCGCGCGCGTTGTTGACTCTGCCCGCGCCGCGCGCGATCGCGCTGGCCGAAAAAGCCGCCGACCAAGGCTGGTCGGTGCGCGAACTGGAACAGGCGGTGCGGCTGGCGCAATTGCCGAAGTCATCGGGCAAAAGCAGGTCACGCGATGTCGATCCCGACGTTGCCGCGTTGGAGCGCGAACTATCCGAAAACCTCGGCACCCGGGTCGAGATCGCGCACGGCCGCGGCGGAAAAGGCAAGCTGACGATCCGCTACCACAGCGCGGACGAGCTGGAAGGCATCCTCGAAAAGCTGCGCTGATTCGAATCCGCGTTGACTGCGCGTAAGCCGCGCGTGGTGGAAACGGTCTACTCCGCGTGAACCTGAGGCAACGCCAATTCGATGCACTGGTACGCGCCCACGCCGGCGACTTGTACCGCTTTGGGTATTGGTTGTGCGGCGACCCGTCGCGCGCCGAAGACCTGGTGCAGGAAACCATGCTGCGCGCCTGGCGCGCACTCGATTCGCTGCAGGACGCGGCCGCAGCCAAGCCGTGGCTGCTCACGATCCTGAGGCGCGAACACGCGCGCGGATTCGAGCGCAAGACGCTCGATCTCACCATCCTGGATGACGGCCTGAAGGACAGCATTCCCGACGAGACGGCAGGCGCCGATCCCGAGCGGGCCGGCAGCGATGCCGAATTGCGCGAAGCCATCATGAAACTCGAACCCAAATACCGCGAGCCGCTGCTGATGCAGGTGCTGGGCGGATTTTCCTGCGAAGAGATCGCGGCGGAACTTGGCGTCAAGCCCGGCGCGGTCATGACGCAGTTGTTCCGCGCCCGCCACAAACTGCGCAAATCGTTGTCCGGCGATGCTGCCGGCCGGGAGTCAGCACATGGAATGCCTTGAGTTTCGCCGCCGGCTTTCCGCGGATCCGGGATCGCGCGATCCGGAATTTCTCGCACATCGCGATAACTGTCATGCCGGCTGCACCGAAAGCTGGTGGCGCGCGCAGCGCTTCGAACGGCAGCTTCGGAACGTCCTGCAATCGCCCGGCGCGCCGGGCGACCTGGACGAGCGCGTGCTGCTGGCGCAAGCAACCTCGCTGCGCGGGCGTGTGCGGCATCGCTGGCAAATCGGATTGGCGCTCGCGGCGTCGCTGCTGGTCGCGCTGGTCGTGGCCGGTTATGCGTGGAACTTGCGCGCGGCCGATGGCGGTCCGCTGGCCGGCTTGGCGATCGCGCACGTGCGCAGCGAAGCCTTCTCGCTCACGATGACCCGCCCGATCGACGCCACGCAAATTCGTCCGGTGTTCGCGAACCGCGGTGTCACCCTGCACGACGTGCCGACCCACGCCGTCTTCGCGGCCGACTGCAGAGTCGGCCCGTACCGCGCAGTCCACCTCGTGCTGCGTGAAAACGCCAATCCGATCACCGCGTTGTACGTCGTCGGCCACCGCATCGCCGGCGCCCGGGATTTCAGTCGCGCCGGCTGGCACGGCCGCGAGGTGCCGATCGGCAATGGCACGCTGGTATTGCTCGGCAATGGCAGTGCAGGTTTTGCCGCCGCCGAACGCGCGCTTTCCAGCGCGGTGCTCGGGCCGCTCCGGCAAGCGGTCGCGCCGACGTGAGCGTGCATGATTCCATCAGCAGGCTGGCGCGGCATCGGCGATAATCGCCACCTGTCCCATGCAAGGCGCCGCCGATGCCCGAGCTTTCCGTGGTCGTGCCCGTGTTCAACGAGCGCGACAACATCCCGCCGTTGCTTGCCGAGATCGCCGCGGCGCTTCGGGGGCGCGTCGACTACGAAGTGGTGTACGTGGACGATGCCAGTTCCGACGACTCGCTCGACGTGCTGAAGGCCGAGCGCGCACGGCATCCGGAGCTGCGGATCGTGCGACACGTCAGGCAAAGTGGCCAGAGCACGGCCATCCGGAATGGGGTGCGCGCAGCGCGCGGTGCATGGATCGCAACGTTGGACGGCGACGGGCAGAACGATCCCGCCGATATTCCGAAACTCCTTGAAGCCCGCAAGACCGCCGATGAAAAAGTGAAACTGTTCGCCGGCTGGCGCACCACCCGCCGTGACAGCTTCAACAAACGCATCTCCTCGAAGATCGCCAACGGCGTCCGTTCGCGAATGTTGCGCGACGCCACCCCCGACACCGGTTGCGGCCTGAAACTGTTCGAGCGCGAAACCTTTCTCGCCTTGCCCTACTTCGACCATATGCACCGCTACCTGCCGGCTCTGGTGAAACGCGCGGGTTCCGAGAGCGTCAGCATTCCCGTCGGCCATCGCCCGCGCACACGCGGCGTGTCCAAGTACGGGATGCTGGACCGGCTTTGGGTGGGCCTGGCCGACCTGCGCGGCGTCGCATGGCTGATGCGCCGCGCGAAGGTTACCGACGTCGAGGAACTGTGACCGTCGCGGTGCCGGACCTGGCCGCGCAGGCGCGATCGGTGCTGCGCGATGTGTTCGGGTACGACGCGTTCCGCGACCGCCAGCAGGCCATCATCGAACACCTTCTGGCGGGCGGCGACGCGCTGGTGTTGATGCCGACCGGCGGCGGCAAATCGCTGTGCTACCAGATTCCCGCGTTGCTGCGGGACGGCACCGCCATCGTGGTCTCGCCGCTGATCGCCCTGATGCAGGACCAGGTGGAAGCATTGCGCCAGCTCGGCGTGGCCGCGGCATTCCTCAATTCCAGCCTCGATGCGCCGGCGCAACACGACGTGGAGCGGCGCTTCCTCGGCGGCGGGTTGAAGCTCCTGTACGTGGCGCCCGAGCGATTGCTCACCGGGCGTTTCCTGGATTTGCTCGAACGTGCAAGGGTGTCGCTGTTCGCGATCGACGAAGCCCACTGCGTGTCGCAATGGGGCCACGATTTTCGTCCCGAGTACCGCGAACTTACGGTGTTGCACGAGCGCTTTCCGGACGTGCCGCGCATCGCGCTGACCGCGACGGCCGACGCCCCGACCCGGCGCGAGATCATCGAACGGCTGGCGCTCGGCCATGCGCGGCAGTTCATCTCCAGCTTCGACCGGCCCAACATCCGCTATCGCGTCGCGCAGCGCGACCAGCCACGCGCGCAATTGAAGGCGTTGCTGGCCGGGCACCGCGGCGAATCGGGGATCGTCTATTGCCTGTCGCGGCGCAAGACCGAGGACACCGCGGCGTGGCTCGTCGAACAGGGCATCGAGGCGCTGCCCTACCATGCCGGCCTCGACGCGTCCACGCGCACCGCCAACCAGCAGCGCTTCCTGCGTGAGGACGGCATCGTGGTGTGCGCGACCATCGCGTTCGGCATGGGTATCGACAAACCGGACGTGCGTTTCGTCGCGCACATGGACTTGCCGAAAAGCCTCGAAGGCTATTACCAGGAAACCGGCCGCGCCGGCCGAGACGGGCTTCCCGCCGACGCGTGGATGATTTACGGCTTGAGCGATCTCGTGACGCTCGCGCAATTCATCCAGCAGTCCGACGCCGACGAAGCGCGCAAGCGGCTGGAACGCGCCAAGCTCGACGCGCTGCTGGCGTTCGCCGAATCCACCCGCTGCCGCCGCCAGCAACTGCTGGCGTACTTCGGCGA
>DAIUEL010000011.1:0-27341 GCA_036845145.1 Rhodanobacteraceae bacterium
AGGTTTTCCATAGTCTGGCGCGACTCCTCGACCAACTGGTCGCGCCAGTCCTTCAGCTTCTGGCGGAAATACGCCAGATGCTTCGGGTTCATGTATTCCTCTTTGGGCGAAGGACGATAACCCTTCGGCAACTCGATGTTGACGCTGGCCGGCAGCGCGTAGCGTCCATCCTCGCGGGTGATGGTCTGTTCGACGGCCGCGCCAACGCTCAGCCGCGCGGCGACACCACCAACGGGTCTCGCGTGCTGCTTGCGCACCGGCTGGTGTGCCGCACGCGACGCATCGTGTTCCGTCGCGGAGGCATGGGCAGGCGCCGGTTTTTTCGACGCGGGTGTGTCCTTGTAATTTTTCGCAGCAGCGGCTTTCTTCACGGTGGGAATCTTGGATTTGTTTTTGATGGTGGAGATCGGGGCGGCCTTCTTCGCGCTCGCCTTCTTCACCGCCTTGGTGGCGGTTTTGCCCGGCTTTTTCACCGCCTTGGCGACTTTTGCGGGCGCCTTGTGCACGGTCCTGGCCGCGGACTTGCGCGCCGGCCTTGCGGCCGCCTTCTTCGCGGGGCGGGCCTTGGCCTGCTTGGCCGAGGACTTCGCTTGCTTGTCGCTGCGCTTGGCTGCGCCGTGCTTCGGTTTTGCCATGTCCTTGCACTCGAAGTTGTGGAGATGCGACCGCGTGTTATAGCGTAGTCAATGCGGTCGGGCAACCGATTTCAAAAGCCCCGCCCGCGCCCTTTTCTGCCATGCGGACGGCACGTGACACGCCTCCTGTTGTTCCTGATTGCCGCGTACAAGCGCCTGTTGAGTCCGCTGCTGGGCGCGCGTTGCCGGTTTTACCCGACGTGCTCGACGTACGCGCGCATCGCGATCGCGCGCCACGGGCCGCTGCGGGGCAGCGTGCTTGCGGCATGGCGTATCCTGCGCTGCCAGCCGCTGTGCGAAGGCGGCGACGATCCGGTGCCCGAACACTTCACGCTGCGGCGCTGCCGGCACCCCCATGGAGATCACTGAATGGCCGACTGGCTGATCAAGAACGCCGAACTCGTCAACGAAGGCCGCCGTTTCCAGGCCGACCTGCGCATCCGGGATCGGCGCATCGCGGAGATCGGCGGCGATCTCCATGGCCGCGCCGGTGAACGGGTTTTCGACGCATCGGGCCTGTGGCTGCTGCCCGGCATGATCGACGACCACGTGCATTTCCGGGAACCCGGCTACACCGCGAAAGCCGATATCGCCTCCGAATCACGCGCGGCGGTCGCCGGCGGCGTCACCAGCTTCATCGACATGCCGAACACGAAACCGGCGACGCTGACGCACGCATTGCTGGAAGACAAATACGCGTCCGCGGCGCGCACTTCGGTCGCAAACTACGCGTTCTATTTCGGCGCCAGCAACGACAACCTCGATGCGATCCGCGCGCTCGATCCGCGCAAGGTGCCCGGCGTGAAGGTGTTCCTGTGCGAGTCGACCGGCAATCTTTGCGTCAGCGACCCGAACGCGCTGGACGGCGTGTTCCGCGAATCACCGGTGACGGTGGTGGTGCATTGCGAGGACAGCCGCATCATCCATGCGAATCTGGATCGTGCGAAAGCCAAGTACGGCGACGATATCCCGATGCGGCTGCACCCCGAAATCCGCTCGCGTGAAGCGTGCCTCGAATCCACGAAATGGGCCGTCGAAACCGCACGCCGCCATGGCACGCGGCTGCACGTGCTGCACGTCTCCACCGCCGACGAACTGGCGATGTTCGAATCCGGACCGATCGCGAACAAGAAGATCACCGCCGAAACCTGCGTGCACTTTCTGCGCTACAGCGATGCCGACTACGCGACGCTGGGCGGCAAGATCAAATGCAATCCCGCGATCAAGGCGGCCTCGGATCGCGAAGCGTTGACGCGCGCGCTGGCAGACACCCGCATCGACATCCTCGCCACCGACCATGCGCCACATCTCGCATCGGAAAAAGACCATCCCTACACGCGCTGTCCGTCCGGCATTCCGCTGATCCAGTTCGCCCTGCAGGTGGCGCTGGAGTGCACGTTCCGCGGCGACTTCACGCTCGAACGACTGGTCGAAGCCTGCGCGCACGCGCCGGCGACGCTGTTCGCGATCCAGGATCGCGGCTATCTGCGCGAGGGGTATTTCGCCGACCTGACGCTGATCGACCCGGCGAAACCGCAGGTGGTGCGCAAGGATCAGGTGCTGTCGAAATGCGGCTGGTCGCCATTCGAAGGCGATACCTTCCGCGCTGGCGTTGCCGCCACCTTCGTCAACGGGAATCTGGTCGCGCGCGACGGAAAAATTCTCAATGCCCCAACGGGCATGCGGCTGGTTTTTGCTCGGTAGGAGCGCGCGTGCGCGCGACCGCTCATCGCGAGGGCTGTCGCGCGCTGTCGCGCCGGCACGCTCCTACAGCGGAAATTCCCTGGATGTTTCGGCGACCGCATCGTGCGGATGCAGGCTTTCGTGGTGCGCGGCGCGGATGCGGTAACCGGCGATGCGTTTGTCGGCATCGAGCGCCACGCAGATGCGGCGCACCGCATCCTCGCAGAACATCAGGTTCTCGGCGTTCAACTTCGCGAAGGCCTGTTCGTCTTCGCGCTTGACGGCCGTCTGCACCGGCGTTGCCAGCGCGTCTTCAATGGCATCGATCAATTCCGAAACCGGCAGGTCGAAACCCGGCGCCAGCCGCACCGTCACGTTCGCGGTGCTTCGCTGCGCGTGCGGTGTGGCCGCCATGCCGCGCTCGGAACCCAGCCACTCGCGCACCGCGCGTTGCGACGGCACGGTGTCGGCGAAGTCCTCGTCGAAACGCTGCTGGTTGAGTTGCCGCGACAGCGCCGCCGAAGCCGGACACGTCGAGGAATATGTCACTTCGCATCCGAGTTGCACGCTGAAATGTTCGTCCAGCAATTGCGCCTCGACGGTCACCGGATAGGCACGCCAACCCGCGTTGTCGCTGACCAGTGCACGCCGCTTCAGCAGTTGCGAATATTCGACGCGGAGGCGGACGCGGCTGGAAAGATCCGCATGGGACGCCACCAGCACATGGAGCAGGCTGCACAGGCCCGCGGGTGTCAGTACCTGTTCGCCCAGCGATCGTTCGAGCGCGAGATACAGCCGCGACATGTGGATGCCGCGCGCCGCGGGATCGGCGAGGTTCACCTGGACCGATACCCGCGCAGGCACCGTGGCGGTGCCCCCCCGCCCGTCTGCACAACGCACCGGCAGGTCGATGCCGTCCATGCCGACCCAGTCCAGCGCACCGCCCGCTTGCGGCTGTGCGCCGATGGCGACGTCGGGCAAGCGCGCGTTGTCGGGAACGGTATTCATGCGTGGGACTCGTTGCGGACCATGCCCCGCCATTTGCGGGCCGCGCGCCAGGTTTTCAACACGTCGCCCAGCCCGTGCGCGGGTGCGTGCAAGGCGGCAAGCGGATCATCGGCGCGCACCGCGCGCTCGAGCGCCTGCCGGTCGCACTGCAGATCGACGGCGCGGAACAACGTCAGCGGGCCTCGCATTCTAGCGGCGTCGGACGCCGCGCGCTGGAGTTCGCCGAAATAGTCGCGCAACGCCGCGCGACGCGCGGGACTGTCATTGCCCAGCGCCTCGGTGGTGAGTCCGTGCCGGGCCAGCAGGTTCATCGGGATGGGGGAGCGTCCGTGTTCGGCCTCGGCGATCAGCGCGCGCGCCGTCGACACCAGGCCGGCCAATGAAACGACCTGCGCCATGCGCGCCGTATGGGCGCCCTCGCCGAACCAGACGCGTGTTTCCAGCGCTGCAACCGCATCCGCAAACGGCGCCGCTGCGTCGCGTTGGGCCGCGGCATTCGCAGGCGACGGCAACCCCAGCACGCCGATTGCCGCTTCCACCGGCGCGGTCCAGAGTGGCAAGGGAACCGAACGCGCCCGTACATCGGCGAACAATGCCTGCGTCAATGGATGCCGCGCCTGTCCTTGCGTGGCGCGCTGCATTTCCTCGCGCCACCAGCCAAGCTTGACCGCCGCCACTTGCGACTCGCGGACCTCGCGCACGGCCTTGCGCCATTCGTGCACCAGCGCCGCCAGCGCTCCGAAACAGTGGCGTTCGTGGTGGCGCAGGAACAGCCAGGCGAGTGCACGCTGGGGACTCGCACCCCGCCACTGCATCAGGTAGTCGTCGAATGCGCTTGCGCTCACTTGAGGCCCAGCAATGCGGCGAGCTGATGCGGATCGGTGCTGACTGCATCCGGCCCCCACGCCTGCGGATCGGCGCCGCCCAGATAGCCCCAGCCCGCGGCCGCCGTGTACAGCCCAGCCGCACGTCCCGCCATGATGTCGCGCGGATCATCGCCCACGTACACGCATTGCGTCGGCTCGACGCCGGCCAACGCGCAAGCGTGCAGGACGGGATCCGGATCGGGTTTGCGTTTCACCAGCGTGTCGCCGCCCACCACCGCGGCGGCCCGCCCGTCGTAGCCGAGCTTGGTCATCACCAGTGCGACCAGAGAACCGGCCTTGTTGCTGACCACGCCCCAGTGCACGCCGCGTGCTTCGAGTTGTCGCAACACGAGATCCATGCCGGCGAAGGCGTGGGTGTTCACCATGCCGGTGGCGACGTAAAGTTCCAGGAACCGTGGCATCACCGCGTCGATGCGTGCTTCATCGTCGCCGACCGCGCAGCGCAGCACCGCGCGCGCGCCCCGCGAGACGGTTTCGCGCACCACCCCGTAACGTGGCACTTCGATGTCGAGTTCGCGGCACAACGCGCCGAGCGCGTCGTGCATGTCCCGCGCCGAATCGACCAGCGTCCCGTCGAGGTCGAAGAACACCCCGGCGAGCGGTTGCGGCACGGACCTCATGCGGCGCGGCTTCGATCCGGCGCGCCGCGGGCGCAGACCAGGTAATTGACGGCAGTGTGGCGCGTCAACCACGCCTTTCTGTTCAACGGGTTGTAGGCAATTCCGGAGATTTCATCGAGGCTCAGCCCGGCCCGGCGCAGCAAGGCGGCAAGCTCCGACGGCTTCAGGAATTGACGGTAATCGTGCGTGCCACGCGGCAGCAGACGCGCCACGTATTCGGCACCGATGATGGCGGTGACGAAACTCGCCGGCGTGCGATTGAGGGTCGACAGGAACACCTTGCCGTCGGGCTTCACCAGCGCCGCCAGATCGCGAACCAGTGCCGCGGGGTCGGGCACGTGCTCGATCAGTTCCATGCAGCACACGGCGTCGAACGCGGCGGGCTCGGCAGCCGCGAGTTCGCGCGAGGATGACAGCCGGTAATCGATCGCGAGCGGCGACGACAATCCGGCATTGGTTTCGTGAAGATGCAACTTGGCGACCTCGATGACCTCCGGTGCCAAGTCGATCGCGGTGACGTTCGCGCCCGCCTTCGCCAGCGCCTCACTCAGCAGACCGCCGCCGCAACCGATATCCGCGACCTTCGCACCGGGCAGCGAAACGCGCTCCGCCACGAAGCCGAGCCGCACGGGATTGAGGTCGTGCAGCGGTCGCGACTCGCCGTCGGGATCCCACCAGCGATGCGCGAGTTTGCCGAAGCGCGCCAGTTCTTCCGGATCGACGTTGGGCGCGCTGGCGTTCATGCCTCCACCGCCACGCGCGTGACGTTCCATTCGCGCACCGTGATCTCGGACGCGCCGGTCAGGTGAACGGGATCGGCAAACGCGATCGCGCGCGCATCCTCCAGCGATTCGGCACGGATCAGATAGGCGCCCCCCGACTTGTCGGTGAACGGACCGGACGCCTCCAGCATGCCACGATCCTTCAGCGCATCCAGATGCGCGCGGTGCGCCGCGATCACGCCAACATCGAATTTCGGAGTACGCATTGCAAGAATCAGGTACTGCTTCATCGGCGCTCCGGCGTCAAAGGGCCGCGATCCGCTCGCGCCAGCGGCGGGTCTTTTCCAACACGCCGGCAAGGTCAAAATCGACCAGTGCGCCATCGTCGAGTTTGCGCGCGCCATCGATCCAGACGTCGCTGACCTGCCGGCGCGAGACGGCGTAGGCAAGCTGCGAAACCACATTGTAGAGCGGTTGCGTTTCGACCTCGTCCATCTTCACCGCCACCAGATCGGCGCGCTTGCCGGTTTCGATGGAGCCGATCTTCGCGTCGAGCTGCAGCGCTTTCGCGCCATTCAACGTGGCGGCGCGCAACGCGAATGCATCGTCGAAGGCCGCGGCGTCGCCGGCCACGCCTTTCGCCAGCAAGGCGGCGGTACGCAATTCGCCGAACATGTCGAGGTCGTTGTTGGACGCGCAGCCATCGGTTCCGAGCGCAAGGTTGACGCCGCCACGCCGCAGTTTTTCGGCGGGACAGAATCCGGACGCGAGCTTGAGATTCGACTCCGGGCAGTGCACCACCGACACGCCGGCTTCGGCGCACAGCGCGATTTCCGGATCGCTGACCTGGGTCATGTGCACGGCGATCAGGCGATCGTTCACCAGCCCGAGTTTCTGCAGCCGCTGCATGGGCCTGAGGCCGTGCTCGCGCTTGCCGTCCTCGACTTCCTGCGCCGTTTCCATCAGGTGCAGGTGCACGGGAATGTCGAGCTGGTCGGACAGCGTGCGAATGCGCGCGAACGATTCGTCGGCCACTGTGTACGGCGCGTGCGGCCCGAAGGTGGTGCCGACCCGCGGATCGCCGCGGTACTGGTCGTGCACCGCCAGCGCGCGTTCGAAGTATTCATCGCGCGTCTGTGCCCAGGCGCTCGGAAATTCGATGATCGGCAACGCCACCATCGCGCGGAAGCCGTGCGCCTTGTACGCCTGCGCCTGCGCGTCGGGAAAGAAATAGTTCTCGCTGCAGCACGTCGTGCCGCCGCGCAGCATCTCGGCGATCGCGAGTTCCACGCCATCGCGCACGAACTCGGGACCCATCACCTTCGCTTCCACCGGCCAGATGTGCTCGCGCAGCCACGTCATCAGCGGCAGGTCGTCCGCCAGCCCCCGCAGCAGCGTCATCGGGTTGTGGGTGTGCGCGTTGACCAGGCCCGGGATCAGCGCGTGTTCGGGCAGGTCCACGCGCTCACGCGGCGCGTACTTGGCGGCAGCGTCGCGCATCGGAAGCACGTCGACGATCGAGCCTTCATGGACCGCAACGGCATGGTTTTCCAGCACCACGCGATCGGGCTGGACCGGCACGATCCAGCGGGCGGTGATGAGGAGGTCGATGGAGCGCGGGCTCGTCATGGGCTTCCGTGTAGGAGCGCGCCTGAGCGCGACCGTCGCCTGCAGGCAGGCTCCTGCAGGGTCTTACTTGACGCGGCTCACATACTCGCCGGTACGCGTATCCACGCGGATCACCTCGTCCTGGTTCACGAACAACGGCACGCGCACGGTGGCACCGGTTTCCAGCTTGGCGGGCTTGCCGCCGCCGCCCGAGGTGTCACCACGCAGGCCCGGATCGGTCTCGACGATCTTCAATTCAACGAAATTGGGCGGCGCGACCGACAAGGGAACGCCGTTCCAGAAGGTCACGATGCACTCCTCCTCACCCTTCAGCCATTGCGCGGCATCGCCCACGGCGTTCTTGTCGGCGGTGTGTTGTTCGTAGCTGGCGGGATCCATGAAATGCCAGAACTCGCCGTCGTTGTAGAGGTACTGCATGTCGGTATCGACGACGTCGGCGCCCTCGACCGAATCGGTCGCCTTCATGGTCTTTTCCGTGGTGCGGCCGTTCTTCAAGTTGCGGATCTTGATGCGGGTGAAAGCCTGGCCCTTGCCGGGCTTGATGAAATCCGCACCGACGATCACGTAGGGATCGCCATCAACGATGATCTTCAAACCGTTCTTGACGTCGTTGAGACCATAACTGGCCATTTGCTTAGCTCCGTGGATGCGAGGCGCCGCCCGTGCCGCAATGGCCCTGACCGGACGACTGACCTAGAATGAGGGGTTTACCGAGCCCGTGAACGTTTGGGCACAAGCCCCCCATGATAACCGCAATCGACCCGATCACGCAGCCGGAAGCCATGCCCGACTGGCGACAATCGCTGCGCGATGCGGTCACCGATCCGCGCGAACTGCTGGCGCTGGTCGGCCTGCCGCAGTTGGCCGAGAAGTTGCCGGCCAGCGATGCCGGGTTTGCACTGAAGGTGCCGCGTGGGTTCATTGCACGCATGCGCCAGGGCGACCCGAATGATCCGTTGTTGCTGCAGGTACTGCCGCAACTGGCCGAGCTGGACGAAGTGCCCGGTTTCCGCGACGACGCGGTGGGCGATCTGGATGCCGTCGCCGGACACGGCGTCCTGCACAAATACGAGGGCCGCGCGCTGCTGATCGCGGCGGGTTCCTGCGCCGTCAACTGCCGCTACTGCTTCCGCCGGCATTTCCCGTATGCGGAAGAACTGGCCGCGGCCCACGCGTGGCGTGCAGCCATCGATTGCCTGGCGGACGACACCTCGATCCGCGAAGTGATCCTGTCCGGCGGCGACCCGCTGGTGCTTTCGACACAAAAATTGACAGACCTCACCGAGGCGCTGCGCGACCTGCCCCACGTGATCCGCCTGCGCATCCATTCGCGATTGCCGGTGGTGCTGCCCGAACGGATCGACGAAGCCTTTTGTGCATGGCTTTCCGCGCTGCCCTTGCAGCGTGTCGTGGTGCTGCACGCCAATCATCCGGGCGAGCTGGACGCGAGCGTGGGCGCCGCTTGCGTGCGTTTGCGCGAAGCCGGCGCGACCCTGCTCAACCAGTCGGTGCTGCTGCGCGGTGTCAATGACGATGCCGACGCACTGGTCGAACTTTCCGAGCGCCTGTTCGCGTTGGGTGTGTTGCCCTATTACCTGCATCAGCTCGATCAGGTGCGCGGCACAGCGCATTTCGAGGTGAGCGACACGCGGGCGCGCGAATTGCTGGGCACGTTGCGTGCACGGCTTCCGGGGTATCTTGTGCCGAGACTGGTGCGCGAAGTGCCGGGCGAAACGGGCAAGCGCCCGCTGTGACGCATACGCTGGCGGAATCGCTGTCGATCGGGTACAAAGCCTGCTTGGCTCGGAAGGGAACCGGAATGGTTCCGGCGGGGATTGGCACCGACACAAGCCGACGCTGGCGAACAAGCCTCGGTCGCCGATCGAGCGTCCGTACGCAACGAAAGAAGAGAATTCAGCAAGGCCGTCCATGTTGTCCGAACCCATCACCAAGCTGATCATCGCCGAGGATCAGGCCGAGGACGCCGAGCAGATCATCAGCGTGTTGCGCAACAGCGGCATGGCGCTGCGTCCGCAACGCATCGCGACGGAAGAGGAACTGGCCGCCTCGCTGGAATCGTTCACGCCGGACCTGGTGCTGGCCAATCCGGGCTGCAAGGAAATCTCCCTCGCTGCGATCGGCCGCGCCTTGGACGGCACCGGCAAGGACGTCACGCTGCTGGCACTCGCCGACAAGCTCACGGATGACGTGATCGCGGCGATCCTGTCGCACGGCAACGTGCGCGGCATCGCCTTGCGCAACCGCCACGACCAGTTGCAGAACGTGGTCCGGCGCGAACTGGATGCGCTGAACACCCGCCGCAACGTGCGTCGCCTCGAGGCGAGTTTGCGCGAATCGGAGCGGCGCTGCGATGCACTGCTGGATTCCTCGCGGGATCCCATCGCATACATCCACGAGGGTACGCACGTCCGCGCCAACAACGCATACCTCGAAATGTTCGGTTTCGAAAGCTTCGAGGATGTCGAAGGCCTCACCATCCTCGATCTGGTCGCACCCCAACACACCGCGGATTTCAAGGATTTGCTGAAGCGGCTCGCGCGCGGCGAGAAGCCACCGCCGAAACTGGACCTCTCCGCGCGTCGCGCCGACGGCAGCACCTTCGAAGCGGTGATGGAGTTTTCCCCCGCAACTTACGAAGGCGAGCCCTGCCAGCAGATCGTGTTCAGGCTGCCGGCCACCAACACCGCGACCGAAGAAGAACTGCGCCGCCTGAAGACGCAGGACCCACTGACCGGTCTTTCCAACCGCACGCATTTCCTCGAATGCGTCGACGAGGCGGTGGCGCGCGCGATCGACGGCAGTACCGATCAGGCGCTGCTGTTGCTGGAACCCGACAACTATCGCGCGGTGCTCGACACCGTCGGCATCACGGGTGCCGACGACGTGCTGCGCCAACTCGCCGGCACCATCAAGCAGCGACTGCACGCCACGGATCGCGCCGGCCGTATCGGCGACCATTCGTTCGGCATCCTGCTTTCGGGCCGCACCCAGGCCGAAGTGCAGCAGATCGCCGAATCGCTGCGCGCCAGCGTCGAGACCGCCATCATTGAAGCCGGCGGTCGCTCCACCAGCCTCACCATCAGCATCGGCGGCAGCCTGCTGGGTGAGAAGAATGCGAAATCGCAGGTGCTGTTGTCGCTGGCCGACGACGCGCTTCGCTCGGCCTCGGGCCAAGGCGGCAATCGGGTCGACATCCACGATCCGGCCGCAGCGGACAAGGCCGAGGCGGCGCGACGGCAACAATGGCTGGACATGATCGACACCGCGCTGGCGCAGGACGGTTTCGTCCTCTACTTCCAGCCGGTGGTGAACCTGCAGGGCGAAGAAGGCGAGTTCTACGAAGTGCTGCTGCGCATCCGCGGACCGACCGAAGAAGTGCTGCCCGCGCACTTCCTGCCCATCGCCGAACGCAACGATCGCCTGTTGGCCATCGACCGCTGGGTAATCGAGCACGCCATTGCCGCGCTCGGCAAGCGCGGCAGCAAGGCGGCGTCCACCACGCTTTTCATCAAGCTGTCCACGCTGACCCTGCACGACGAGAAGCTGGCCGACTGGGTGGACGCCAGGCTCGCCGCGGCCAACGTCAAGGCTTCGCAACTGGTATTCGAAGTACCCGAAGCCAAGGTGATGACCTGCCTGAAACCGGCGCGCGAATTCGTCGACCGCTGGCGCACGAGCGGTGGCGGTTTCGGGCTGGAACAATTCGGTTCGGGCCTCAATTCGTTCCAGGCCCTGAAACACATCGACGCCGATTATCTGAAGCTCGACCGCGCGCTCACGGTCGACCTCGCCCATCATTCCGAAAACGAATTGAAGGTGCGCGAGTTGTGCTCGCAGGCGCACGCCGCCGGCAAGCGCACCATGGTGGAATGGATCGAGGAAGCGGCCAGCATGCCGACGTTGTTCTCGGCCGGCGTGAATTTCGCGCAAGGCAACTTCCTTGCCGAGCCTTCGGCCGAGATGCGTTCGCTGAGCTGACGCGGGACTCGGAACCCGGCCCCATGGAAAAGGCCCGGTTGCGAGCATGGACGATCGCGCAAATGTCGATCAAACTGACGCCATGGCCACCGCACCGCGCCCCGTTTCCGCCATGCCACGACTGGCGTTCGTCGCCTCCGCGTCGGACAAGGCGCGCGCCGCCTGCGATGAGCTTCAGGATCGCTACGGCGCGGGATCACCCGACGACGCCGACGTAATCGTCGCGCTGGGCGGCGACGGCTTCATGTTGCGCACCCTGCACGCGCAACTCGGCCATGGTCTTCCGGTGTACGGCATGAAGCTTGGCCGCGTCGGCTTCCTGATGAACCGCTACCTGCCCGACGATCTTCCCGCGCGCATAGCCGCGGCGCGACCGGCCGTGCTGCACCCGCTCGAAATGCACGTCACCCAACGCGACGGCACCGAAATCGACGCGCTGGCGTTCAACGAAATTTCGCTGCTGCGGCAGACCAACCAGGCCGCCCACATCGAGGTGGGGCTGAATGGCGAAGTGAAGTTGGCCAACCTCATCTGCGACGGCCTGCTGGTCGCGACACCCGCAGGTTCGACGGCATACAACCTTTCCGCGCACGGACCGATCCTGCCGCTGGATGCCAATGTGCTGGCGCTCACCCCGATCAGCCCGTTCCGTCCGCGTCGCTGGCGGGGAGCATTGCTGCCGGTCGGCACGCAAATCGGTCTGCGCACCCTGGAACCCGATCACCGGCCCGTCAGCGCGACCGCCGATTTCCACGAGGTACGCGACGCCGTGAAGATCGGCGTGCGCCAGGCGCGCGAACGCGCCATCACATTGCTGTTCGATCCGGAGCGCAGCCTCGCGCAACGGATTCTGGACGAGCAGTTCGAGTTATGAGCGATTGACCCGGCCAGCGCAATGGCCAAATGCACCCCGCAACCGGCCGCGGGATTGACCTGTTCGTTCTGGTGAACTGCCCGCACGGCTCACGCGACGGACGGGCGATGGCCTACGCCGTCCGGGCCAAGGCGAAGCCAGTCCGGGCGGTGCCGATCTCCCGGCTCGGGTCGACACCGTAGCGGGCGTCCAGCAAGCCCGCAATCCGGGATCCACGCAGTTGCTCTGGCTCGAAGGCGAAGCGTTGCGAGAACGCGCTGCTAGGGATCGGATTGTTGCGCGCATCGGCGAGCCCGCGTGGCAATACATCCCGCTCAAGTTGCTCCAGCAGGCGGAGGCGCAAAGGCACCACGGGGTTGTTTCGCACCAGCGGGTAGGTGGTCGGCGACGCGAATGGTTCGAAGCCGTAACACCGTTCGTAGAACTGGGCGTGCCGAGGATGCACGCCGATCACGATATCCGTCACATCGGTGTGCAGCCCGAAGTGCACGGCCCAGCGCATCATGCTGAACAAGGCCCCGACACCGCGTGCAGCACTCCGGCGACGATCCGCCAACATGCCCACCTCCAGCAGGCGACGCCCCTTTCTGCGCAAGTTGTCCAGATGTGGCGCATAGACGCTGTCCAGCGCAAGGCCCATGGGGTTGTCGCGGAACAGAGTCATCGTGTAGCCGACTGCCGACCCCTCCGGCCCCCATATCACGCAAGCATGTTGGCCCACGGCAGTGGGCACCGCATGGATGCGGAACGGGTTCTGGTCGATCAGCCCCATTTCCGAGTAACGGTCGTAAACCAGCCGCCAAGCCGATTCCACTTGCTCGATGCTGGTTGCGCAGGAACACGGTGGCTCGCTGCTGCGCACGGCCGAACGCGCGAGCCGTGCCGTGATGTCGATGATTTTGTCAGGCGTTGCTGAAGCTGTGAGTGCGTGCATGTTTCGATCGCCGATCCGCGGTACTTCGTTTCAAGGCATGCCGCTCCCTTGACGGCATGGACGTGGTCCCCTGTTTGCCGACGTCGACCCGAACGGCGACGTCGGTTTTGCGATGGACGCGTTCGGAACGCGATCTGGAATCCGGTTTGCACTCCGCGCAGGGCTCTGCCGCCGGCAGATCGCTGGCGTCTCCTTTTGCAGGGAGCCGCGATGGCGGGCGACCAAGGTGCTTGCTTCGTGCGTTGAGCGAAGGCCGACCCGGCGCATGCCGCGTGGGCATTCGCGCGACTTCGCGATGGACGTAAGGTGACAGGACTGCGCTCGGCCTGCAGGGGTGCCCCGATGCTGTGTGGCTCCCGGCCACAAGCGGGTTTGCGAGCAATGAAAGAGGTTCACGGGCTGAGCGACAAAACCTGGCCAACGCGCCGCGGGTCATCCTTCCCCATCGGTCGCTCAAGAACGGTTAGCTTCCTGTCTAGCCGCTGTACCCCCGTTCGTGACATTCTGCAACTTCAAATGCTCTGATTGTGTTAACCACGTCCAATTCTTTCCTACCAAATCAGAGAAATTTCCCGAATCGGGAAATGCATTCACGAAACATTTCATTTTCGAAAATCGCGCCGGGGTCCGCTGACGGCTTCATGAACGCGCCGGAAAGCCGATGTCTCGCGAATTCCTGCCACGGCAACGATGCGCCCGAACACGGAGCGCAGTCCTACCGTTGCCGCACTACCTGAGTCAGCCGTGGCGCCGCGATTCGAAAGAGGATGAATGGGCTTTGGTGCACGGGATTGCGCGCCGTATAGTGCTCTCGTGCGCCGGTGGGTTGCCGCGGGGACAGCAATTCCATCTGGCGGAAGCGAACAAAGGAACGGGCGCGCGCTTTGGACGAGCAAACCAAAACAGGCATCCTGCACGCGGGCATTGCTGCACCCTCGGCCGACAATTCGCAGCCGTGGCGATTTGCGTGGTCCGGTGACGATCTGGATCTTCGCATCGATGACGAGCGTAGCGGCCAGGTGTCGGACACCCGATTCGTCCTGAGCGACCTCGCGGCGGGCGCGTGCCTGGAAAACATGATCGTCCGCGGCCAGTCCATGGGCTACTCGGCCGAACCGCAGGTTTTCCCGCAGCAAGAGGACGAATTGTGGGTCGCCCACGTCCATTGGCGCCGCGATCCCGCGTGCGATGCATCCGAGCCACTGGCAGCCGCGATCGACGACCGTCACACCGATCGACGTTTCCCGTGGCGAGGCCCGATCACCCCTGATGTGCAGACGCGACTGGATGCGCAGGCGGAGCGGTTTCCCGGCCTGCGGCTCTGGTGGCCTCGGACATCGCACGAGAGAAGCGCCGCACTGAACGTCATCAGGCAGGCCGAGACGTTGCGGTTCCGGAGTGCGACGCTACACGCGGAACTGTTTTCGAGTATTCGCTTTTCCGCCGGCTGGCACGGCACCTGCGAGGAAGGGTTGGCTCCGGCGACACTGGCCGTCGAGGCGCCGATGCGCCCGATTTTCCAGACCATGCGCCGACCCGCCTTGATGACGATTTTAAACCGGCTCGGAGCGGCGTCGATCCTGGGCCTGCGCTCGGCTTGGCTGCCGATTCGGCTGTCGCCCGGACTCTGCCTGATGGTCATTCCATCCAGGACGCGATCGGATGTCCTGGCGGGCGGCCGCGCCCTGGAAAGGGTGTGGCTCCAAGCCACACTGGAAGGACTGTCCCTACAACCTTACGCCGCGGCGGGCGTGCTCGGCTTGGGACTCGTGCCGATCGAGGCCGCCTTCCAGCCCGCGCTTTCGCAGGTGCGTTCGGCATTGGCGAACCTGTGCGGGCCGGGACACGGATTGGTATTTCTGCGACTCGGCTACGCGAAATCCAAGCTGCGCAACCGGAGCGGGCGGCGCGAACTCGCGAGTTTCGGCGCACTTCATTGACAGAGGGGAATGCTCCGCCCCGCATGGATGGAAGTTCGGCAAAGGATGATCCGCTTCTACTGGTAGGTATTGATTCAGGCTGGGAAGGCCAAGGGGATGGAAACCCCGATCATGTGTCGAATCGTCTTACAACTTGGGATTCATTCCTCTCTGCTTGCAAAGTCTTTTCGAAATAATTGGTTACGTCGACATTCCGCGCTAATTCGATCGTGGCGAATCGTCGAAAAATCTTACATACAGACAGGAAAATGAAGCATCTTTATCAAGTAAAGACATGTAAAACAATACGTTACATGGATGGCATGCTTGTTGCTGTTCAAACAGCAGGGAAATGTCACTTCGGTGCCAAGACCCTTCCGGTTGTACGAACAATTCTCAGGAGGAGATAAGTATGTTGACCAAGAAAAGTTTCGGTATCGCATTCGCAACCGCCTTGGTGCTGGGCGCGAGCGGCGCGGCGCTTGCGGACCCCATCGATGTGAACGGCGTCCATTGGGATAGCAGCAGCCCATTCGACTTGACCATCCAATCGCTCAACCTTCGCGAAACCAGTGTTGCGAATGTTGGCGACGTCCTGACGGGCTACGGCCAGATCGGTTCGATCAACGGGAACAACAGCTTTTGCACGGGTTGCGACCTCACCTTCACGTTCACCTATACCTTGAAGGACAACAGCGTCCCTGGTCAGGCCGTGTTCGACATGGGCAGCTTCCAGTTTTATACGCAAGCTGCCGGAAGCTTCAACTTTGGCGATCCGACCTCCGTGGGGGGCACGCCGTGGGTCACTTTGACCGGCCATACCGCACCGCGGACGGGCTTTGCGGACCCGAACGGACAGCTTTACGCCACCATCAACGGCACGACCCCCAATCCGGAGGTGGGTTCCAGCGGATTCGGGTTGGTGGACGCGACGAGCGGTCCAGCTTGGCAATTTCTGAACAGCAACTTCTGGTCCGATGGCATCGGCGGCTTTGCGGATTTCCAGCTCAGCTCGTCATTCCAATTTTTCCCGGCCAACGGTTGCGGGTCAACGCCCACCACCGACCTGGATAACATCTGCACCTATCCGATCGAAGGCAACGGGTCGCTAATCGGCAAGACGGCAGTTCCCGAACCCGGCGAAATCGGCCTGTTCGGCGTCGGTCTGGGTCTGCTTGGCTTCTTGATGTGGCGTCGCCGCAAGGAATCCAGCGGACAAGCGTAAGGCTGGCATCTCCTCCACACAGTCGACAATCGATGGCGCCGCTTCCAAGCGGCGCCTTTTTTTTGCATCGCAGGGCCGAGTCGGCCAAGCCGCAGCGGCCAGGAGCGGTTGTACGCCGGCCGAGCCCGGTGCTACCTTCCCGGCTTGGCTGCAGCTTTGCGCGTTGTCGCCGAGGATGGGTGATTCATGATGTCTGACGCACAAGCTATTCCCGAACCGTTTGACTACGCAACCGCATTCAGCCGGACGATCGGCTGGATGACATCAGCCGAGCAGCCGAAGCTTCGTTCCAAACGCGTGGCGATCGCCGGGCTTGGCGGGGTCGGCGGTGCCCATCTGCTGACGCTGACCCGACTCGGGATCGAGTCGTTCAATCTGGCGGACCTCGACCATTTCGGCATCGAGAATCTCAACCGACAAGCCGGAGCGTTCCAGTCGACCATGGGTCAGGCCAAGGTCGACGTGGTGTCCCGGATGGCGCGAGACATCAACCCGGATCTGGACATCAACAAATTTCCCGGCGGCGTCACCTTCGAGAACATGGAGGAGTTCCTGTCGGGCGTGGACCTGTATGTCGACGGGCTGGACTTCTTCGTGCTGGACATTCGCGCCAGGTTGTTCGCGCTATGCGCCGAACGCGGCATTCCGGCGATCACCGCCGCGCCACTGGGCATGGGCGCCGCGGTGCTGGCGTTCCTGCCGGGTCGCATGACCTTCGAAGAGTATTTCCGGCTCGAGGGCCAATCCACGAACGAGCAGTTGTTGCGCTTCATGGTGGGATTGGCACCCGCCGTGCTCCACCAGTCCTATCTCGTCGATCCGTCCGCGGTAGACCTGGTCAATCATCGGGGACCATCGACGCCCATGGCCTGTGAAATCTGCGCGGGGATCGCGGGCACCCAGGCGCTGAAGATCCTGCTTGGCAGGGGCAAGGTGTACGCGGCACCCCACGGGCTGCACTTCGACGCCTACCGCAACAAGCTGGTCCACACGTGGCGGCCGGGCGGGAACAACAATCCGCTGCAACGATTGCTTCTGTCGGTGGCGCGGCACCGCTTCATGCGTCGCTGAGCGCCCTGCGCACCAACGATGCGCGCGAAGAGAAAACCGGACGGATCGCAACCCGATCGTCGCGCCAACCCGTAGGGCAAAGCCTTGGGCTGTTTGCGCAGCCCCAATCACGCGACCGATACGGAACGCCCACCGATGTACGCACGCGCCGGGCCGCGCTTTCGCTCAGCCCGCCGCTTCAGCACAGGGCCGCGGATTGCGCGGCCTCTTGCATCAACCGGACTGTGCGATCTGCGCAAGGCGCCGCAAGGCCACGGACGCGATCGGGTAGTCGACGTCCACGCCGCGTATCTCGTCCAGCATCCCGCGGGTGAATTGCAGCTGCGGATCGTCGCGTTGCAGCCAGGCAGACACCGCGCCATCGGCGCCCTGCCTGCCCTGCTGCGATGCCAGGATCTGGCTGACCATCGCGCGCTGCTGCACCGCGAGTTCGTCACGCAACGCACCGCGCGCCTGCGCATGCCAGCGGCTTTCCACCGGCAACTTTTCGATCTGCGTGCGCAGCCATTCGATGTCGAGCGCACCACCAAGGTCGAAGAACACGCGCGCAACATGTTCGACCGGCCGCCCGGATTCCTGCGAGGTTTCGATGACGTCCATCGCCACTTCCAGGGACGGGAGCGTCGCGAGCTTCTTCGCCAGTTCCTCCGGAAAGCCCATGCCTTGCCACTTCTCGAGATCGACGCCCCACGACGCGCGGCCGGTTTGCGTCAGCAGATCAGGCAGGTCCTGCCGCAGTTTGTCCATGCCGGGCTGGTAGCGTTGCACGAGATCGGTAATGCCCACCGCGCCGGGTCGATTGAGCAGCCAGCGCGACACATGTCGCAGCAGCGACCATAGTTTCATCAGCGCGTCGATCTGTGCGGCCCCGCTGACCTTGCCGTCCAGCGCATCGATGCCCGACCACAGCTCGCGCGCGTGCAGGATCTGGCGCGCGGCATTGTAGGCCTTGACCACGGCGGCGGCTGTTTGCCCGGTGTCTTCCTGGGTGCGCAGCACGAAGGTCGCGCCCATGCGGTTGACGATGGAGTTGGTGACCGCGGTGGCGATGATTTCGCGCTTCAGGCGATGGCGCTGCATGTGCGCGGCGTATTTTTCATGCAGCGGCTCGGGGAAGTAACGCACCAGTTCATGCGAGAGGAACGGATCCTCGGGCACGTCGGAATCCAGCAACTGCTGGTACAGCACGATCTTGGAATAGGACAGCAGCACCGCCAGTTCCGGACGCGTCAGGCCTTGATGGTGCGTACGGCGTTCAGCGAGCTCCGCGTCGGAAGGCAGCGATTCGATCTGGCGATCGAGTTGGCCGCGTGACTCCAGCGTGCGGATGAAGTGCGCCTTGGAACCGATGCGGCTGACCGACATGTGTTCCATCAAGCTGATCGCGACGTTCTGGCGATAGTTGTCCCACAGCACCAGCCTGGCGACCTCGTCGGTCATCGAGTGCAGCAGCGCGTTGCGCGCTTCCACGTCCATCTCGTTGCGTCGCACCGCATCGTTCAGCAGGATCTTGATGTTGACCTCGTGGTCGGACGTGTCCACGCCCGCCGAATTGTCGATGAAGTCGGTGTTCAGCAGCACGCCCTTCTGGGCGGCTTCGATGCGGCCTTTCTGGGTGAAACCGAGGTTGCCGCCCTCGCCCACGATCTTGCAGCGCAGGTCGCCACCATTGATGCGCAGCGCGTTGTTGGCACGGTCGCCCACGTCGGCGTTCGATTCAGACGCAGCCTTGACGTACGTACCGATGCCGCCGTTCCACAGCAGATCGACCGGCGCCTTCAGGATCGCGCTGATCAGTTCGATCGGCGACAGCGACTCCACGTCTTCGCCGATGCCGAGCGCGGCGCGCATTTCCGGGGTGATCGGAATGGCTTTGAGGCTGCGTGCGAACACGCCGCCGCCCTTCGAGATTTTCGATTTGTCGTAGTCGTCCCACGACGAGCGCGGCAGCTTGAACATGCGCTCGCGTTCCGGGAACGAGCTGGCCGAATCCGGATTCGGATCGATGAAGATATGGCGATGGTCGAATGCCGCGACCAGCCGGATGTGTTTCGACAGCAGCATGCCGTTGCCGAACACGTCGCCCGACATGTCGCCGATGCCGACGCAGGTGAAGTCTTCGCTCTGGCAGTCGTGGCCCAGCGCACGGAAATGTCGCTTCACCGACTCCCAGCCGCCCTTGGCGGTGATGCCCATGCCCTTGTGGTCGTAGCCCGCCGAACCGCCCGACGCGAACGCGTCGCCCAGCCAGTAGCCGTGCGCGATGGAAATGCCGTTGGCGATGTCGGAGAACTTGGCCGTGCCCTTGTCGGCGGCGACCACCAGGTACGGGTCATCGGCGTCGTGGCGCACCACGTCGGCCGGATGCAGCACCTTGTTGCCGGCCGTGTCGATGTTGTCGGTGATGTCGAGCAGGCCGTTGATGAACATCTTGTAGCAGGCGATGCCCTCTTCCAGCACCGCGTCGCGTTCGACCGGCGGACGTTTCACGAAGAAGCCGCCCTTGGAACCCACCGGCACGATTACGGTGTTCTTCACCATCTGCGCCTTCACGAGGCCAAGCACCTCGGTGCGGAAGTCCTCGCGCCGGTCCGACCAGCGGATGCCGCCGCGCGCGACCGGGCCAAAGCGCAGGTGCACGCCTTCCACACGCGGCGCGTAGACCCAGATTTCGCGGTACGGCACCGGTTTCGGGATGTCCGGCACCTGGTGCGAATCGAACTTGTAGCTGATGTATTCGGCAGGCCTGCCGTCGTGCAACTGGAAATAGTTGGTGCGCAGCGTGGCGCGGATCAGGCCCATGAAGCCGCGCAGGATGCGGTCGTCGTCAAGGCTCGACACGTTGGTGAGCAAAGCCTTGATCGCGTTGATCAAGCCTTCGACCTGTGCGTCGCGCGGCTGGTCGAGCAGCGCGGCAACCTGTGACACGAAATCCGGATTCGCCTCGATCACGGCCTTGGGCGTCAACGTGCCCACTTCGCGCTCCAGCGCTTCCCGCGCGCGTTGGCGACTGGCGTCATCACCCGCCTCGCGGGCCGGATCGAACTTCGCCTCGAACAGTTCGACCAGCAGCCCCGCAATCATCGGATAACGATTGAGCGTTTCCTCCATGTAGGCCTGCGAGAACGGCGTGCCGACCTGCTGCTGGTACTTGCAATAGCCTCGCAGCATCGCGATCTGCCGCCAACTCAAACCGGCGCGCAGCACCAACGCGTTGAAATGGTCGTTTTCCGCATCGCCGTGCCATGCGGCATGGAACAGATCCTCGAAGCGCGCGTGCAGGTCATCCAGCTTGAACTGCAGCGGCGAGGCCGGACGCACCACGAAGTCCTGCACGCAAGCCTTGCCGACGCGCACGTCCAGCACGTGCACCTGTTCCGTGTCCACCTTCATGCCGGCGTTTTCCAGCAGCGGCAGCGCGTCCGAAAGCGGAATGTCGTTGCCGGCGCGGAACACCTTGAAGTGCAGCTCGCCCGGTGTGCGATAGGATTCGTGCAGCGCGAGGCGCACGTCTTCGCCGGCGCCCGCCATCGCGGTCAGGATGCCGACGTCCTCGGCGGCGCGCGCCGGCGTGGTGTCCTCGATGTAACCGGCGGTGAAGGCACGGCCCCAGCGGCTCGCCAGTTGCGCGCCGCGCTCCTCGCCCAGGCCGCCCACCAATGCATCGCGCAATTCGTCGTGCCAACTGCGCACGATCGGCGCGAGTTTGGCTTCCAGCCGGGGCAGGTCGACGTCCACGTGTTCGCCCGCGCGCGGACGCACCACCACGTGCATGCGCGCCATCGGCGAGTCGCCGATCTGCACCGTGGCATCCACATGCGCGCCGTGCAATTCGTCGCGCAGCATGTCCTTCACGCGATCGCCCACCGCGGCGTTGTAGTGGTCGCGCGGAATGAACACGAGGCACGAGAAGAACCGGCCATACGCGTCGCGGCGCACGAACAGCCGCGCGTGGCGGCGTTCGTTCAAGTCGAAGATACCGGTCGCGAGCGAGAACAACTCGTCGGCCGAGGCTTGCAGCAACTCGTCACGCGGCAGCGTTTCCAGGATCGAGCGGAACGCCTTGCCCGAGTGCGACTGCGGACGCAGGCCCGAGCGCTTTTCGACCGACTCGAATTTCTGGCGCACCAGCGGCACGTCTTGCGGACGGCGCATGTACGAGGTGGAGGTGTACAGGCCGAGGAAGCGCGATTCCCCCGTCGGCTTGCCCTTGCCGTCAAAGCGCAGCACGCCGATGTAATCCATGTAGCCTGGCCGGTGCACGCGCGAACGCGCGTTGGTCTTGGTCAGGATGATTGCGTCCATCGAGCCCGACTGCGGCAGCCGGCTGGCTGCGAGACTCTTGACGGAACGCGGCGCGGTCGCGAGATCCGGGTCGCGCAGGATGCCGAGGCCCGAACCTTCGCGCGCCTTCAGCAACTCGTCCCCGTCGTCGGCCAGCACGTCGTATTCTCGATAACCGAGGAACGTGAAATGGTTGTCCGCAGCCCAGCGCAGGAAGGCCTGGCCTTCTGCGATTTCATCCGCGCCGAGAATGGTGTTGCCGTTGCCGAGGTTGTCGGCGATCGCCAGCATCTTGTCGTGCATGGCTTGCCAGTCGGTGACGGCGGCGCGCACGTCGCCCAGCGCCACCTGCGCCACTTCCTGCAACTGATGCAGCGTGGCGTCGTCCACGCGATCGATCTCGGCGTACATCACCGACTCCATCGCGATCCCGTCTTCGGGGTTGCCGATGGTGACGAGGTTGCCCTTGGCATCCCTTGCCACGTCGAGGATCGGATGGACCAGTCGATGCAGGCGCAGGCCCGCACCGGCGATCACCATTTCCAGCGAATCGACCAGGAACGGGGCATCGTCGGTCACCACTTCGACGATCGAATGCGGACACGACCAGCCATCGTGCTCGCGATCCGGATTGAACGCCCGCACGCTGGCCTGTCCGGCCGGGCGATTGCGGAACCAGCCGAACAGTTCCGCGATCAACGCGGACCACGTGTCGGTGCCGCGCCGCGCCAGCTCCTCGGCGCCGATTTCGCTGCAGACGAGTTTCGCGAAAGCCTCGGCCAGATTGCCGTCGGCACTGCCGCACTTGACCCGGACCTCCGCCGCGATCGCGGCGACTTCAGCCCCACTGGCGGGGGCACGCAATGCATTCATGTCGTTTCTGTTCGAGCCCAGACAAGGAACGAATAGGATAGCGCCACGCAGGCTTCGCGTTCCAGTTTTGGCGCGGAATTGCGCCGCCTGCGAGGGGTTTCGTGCCGCCCTGCCTCACGCCACTTTTCCGAGTCATGCCGCCACGGCAGCCCGTCCGGCGTATCGTTGCGGGCGACGGCCAGGCGCCGTTCTGCGCGTGGCGGTCTGGCGAAACAAGCCAGCTTCCGCCAACGGTCCGTTCAGCCACCACAAACCCGCGCGCCATGCCGGTAGCATGACGCTTGGCCTAGGGAACTGCATGGAAAATCCCGTCATACTTGGCGATTGACCTGCAGTGCTCGAGAAGTCCCGATGATGAATCCGCCGTGGCGTGGCGCAGGTGCATTGCTGCTGGCGCTCGCGCTCGGCGCGTGCAGCCACTCCGCCCCGCCGTCACCGCCGCCATCCGAAGTGGGCGTGCTGACGGCGCGAGCCGCCGATGTACCCGTGGTGCGCAACTACCCCGGTCGCCTTGCCGCCACGCTGACCGCGCAAGTGCGCGCCCGCGTGACCGGCGTGGTCCTGCAGCGCGTATACAAGGAAGGCACCGACGTCAAGGCCGGCGACGTGTTGTTCAAGATCGATCCAGCGCCGCTGGAAGCCAGCCTGCGCCAGGCGCAGGGCCAACTCGCGCAGGCCGAAGCCAGCGCACGCAATGCCTCCGTCAAGGCTTCGCGCAGCGAGGCGCTGGGCGCCAGGGGCTTGCTGGCGAAACAGGATGTCGACGACACCGTCGCCGCCGCGGCGGAAGCCGATGCCGCGGTGAAGGCCGCGCGCGCCAACGTGCAGAATGCGAAGATCAATCTCGGCTACGCCACCGTCACCGCGCCGATCAGCGGCCGCGCCGGCCGCGCCAACGTAACCCAGGGTGCGCTGGTGTCCCCGACCGACACCAATCCCCTGACCACGGTACAGGTGATCGATCCGATCTACGCCAATTTCAGCGAACCAATGGCGGAAGTGGAACGGCTGCGCCGCGCGGAGAAAGCCGGCGAATTGAAGCTGGTCGCGGCCGACAAGGCCGAGGTGCAGATCGTGCTGCCCGACGGCAGCACGTATTCGCACAAGGGGTCGCTCGATTTTGCCGACCTTGCCGTCGACCCGCAGACCGGCGCGGTCGACCTGCGCGCGCTGGTGCCGAATCCGGACCATGCGTTGCTTCCCGGCATGTTCGTGAAGATCCGCCTGACGCTCGGCACGCTGCACAACGCGTTTCTGCTGCCGCAGAGCGCGATTCAGCGCGACAACGACGGCGCCTACGTGTACGTGGTCGGCGGCGAGGACAAGATCGCCGAGAAGCGCGTCGAACTGGGCGACCAACGCGACGGCGACTGGGTCGTACTGTCGGGCATCGAAGCGGGCGCGCGCGTGGTGGTGTCCGGCATTCAGAAGGCGACGGCCGGCGAGAAGGTGAAGCCGGTTCCGTACCGTGCACCTGCCAGCGCGACACCGGCCGCTACCGCTGCGGCTGCGGATTGATTCCTTCGCCATGCCGCAATTCTTCATCGACCGTCCGGTATTCGCGTGGGTACTTGCGATCCTGATCACGCTGGGCGGCACCATCGCGATCCTGAACCTGCCGATCGAGGCCTACCCCACGATCGCGCCGCCGAGCGTGCAGATCCGCGCCAACTACCCGGGCGCGAATGCGCAGGTGGTGCAGAGCACGGTCACGCAGGTGATCGAACAGAACCTGTCGGGCATCGACCATCTTTTGTATTTCAGTTCGTCGTCCGATTCCACCGGCTCGTCCAACATCAGCCTGTATTTCGATCCCGGCACCAATCTCGACACCGCCGCGGTCCAGACGCAGAACGCCGTGAATGCCGCGGAGCCGCGCTTGCCGTCGGCGGTCAACAACCTCGGCGTCACGGTGCGCAAATCCAATTCCGGTTTCCTGATGGGCATTTCGCTGCAGGACAAGACCGGGCACCTCGACCCCTCCGCGCTCAACAACGTGATCGCCGCGCAACTGATCGATCCGATCTCGCGCGTGGACGGCGTCGGCAGCGTCAACCAGTTCGGTGCGCCGTACGCGATGCGCATCTGGCTGAACCCGCTGAAGCTGCAGGGCTATGGCCTCACCGCCACCGACGTGCTGGGCGCGGTGCGTGCGCAGAACGTGATGTTCGCGGCCGGTTCCGTGGGCGCCGAGCCCGCCGCGAAGGGCCAGGGCATCACGGCCAACGTGTCGGCCGAATCGAGCTTCACGACCCCCGAGCAGTTCCGCGACATCATCCTGCGCACCGAACCCGACGGCACCACCGTGACGCTGGGCGACGTCGCGCGCGTCGAGCTGGGCTCGGACAACTACGGCAACTTCTCGCGCCTCAATGGCCAGCCGGTGGCGTCGTTCGGCATCTCGCTGCTGCCGGGCGCGAACGCGCTGTCGGTTGCGGACGCCGTACAGGAAAAAATGCAGGAACTGGCCAAGAACCTGCCGCCCGGCGTCACCTGGACCATTCCTTTCGAAAGCTACACCTTCGTCAAGGTATCGATCAACGAGGTGGTGAAGACACTGGGCGAAGCGATCGTGCTGGTGTTCTTCGTGATGCTGCTGTTCCTGCAGAACCTGCGCGCCACGCTGATCCCGACGCTGGTGGTACCGGTGGCGCTGACCGGCGCGTTCCTGGGTCTGTACCTGTTCGGCTTCTCGATCAACGTGCTCAGCTTGTTCGGGCTGGTACTGGCGATCGGCATCGTGGTGGACGATGCAATCGTGGTGGTCGAAAACGTCGAGCGCATCATGCGCGAGGAAGGCCTCTCGCCGAAGGAAGCCACGCGCAAGGGCATGACCCAGATCACCGGCGCGATCATCGCGGTGACCACGGTGTTGGCCTCGGTGTTCGTGCCGGCCGCGCTGATGCCAGGCAGCGTGGGCGCGATCTATCGCCAGTTCTCGGTGACCATCGCGGTATCGATGCTGCTGTCGGCGCTGATGGCGCTGACCTTCACGCCCGCGCTGTGCGCGAGCCTGCTGCGTCCCGAACACGAACACGCCAACCGTTTCCTGCGCGCGTTCAACAACGGCTACGAACGCATGGCGCACGGGTATCTCGGCCGATTGGGCAAGGCCGTTCGCCACACGCCGCGCTGGATGCTGGGCTACGCGCTCGCGATCGCGGTGGCGATCGTGCTGTTGTGGCACCTGCCCTCCAGCTTCGTGCCGCAGGAAGACCAGGGCGAAGTGGTCGCGACCATCCAGTTGCCGCCAGGCGCGACCGTCGAACGCACCCGCACCGTGATGAAGGAAATCGAAGCCATCGTCGAAAAGGACCCCGCGGTCGCCAACATCTTCACCATCGGCGGCTTCAGCTTCATCGGGCGCGGCGAGAATGTCGGCATGGCCTTCATCCACCTGAAGGACTGGAGCGACCGCTCGCGCACCGCCGACGAGATCATCAACGACTTCAATGCCAAGTTCGCGAACATCCGCAACGCCCAGGTGTTCGCGATGAACCAGGCGGTGATCCGCGGGCTCGGCCGCTTCGCGGGTTTCGACTTCGAACTGGAGGACCGCGGCGGGCTCGGCCATCAGGCGCTGATCGACGCCAAGAACAAGCTGCTCGCCGCGGCCGCCAGGGACAATCGCCTTGCCAACGTGCACGTCAATGGCATGGACGATGCGCCCACCGTGGACATGCACGTCGATCGCGTGCAGGCGCAATCGATGGGCCTGTCCGTCACCGACGTGTACAACGCGATCCAGTTGATGCTGTCGCAGGCGTACGCCAACGACTTCTATTACCAGGGCCGCGTGCTGCGCGTGGAAATGCAGGCCGACGCGCCGTTCCGGATGAGTCCGGCCGACATCGGCAGCTTCTACACCCGTTCGTCGAACGGCACGATGGTGCCGTTGTCGAGCGTGGTCAGCACCAGCTGGTCGCTGGCCGCGCCGGAACTCGACCGCTACAACGGCGTCGGGTCCATCGGCATCACCGGCACCGCCGCGCCCGGCCACAGCTCCGGCGACGCCATCGCCGCGATGCAGGAGCTGGTCGCGAAGTACCTGCCCGCCAGCTTCGGCTACGAATGGACCGGGCAATCATTGCAGGAAATCCTGTCAGGCGCGCAGGCGCCGATGTTGTTCGGGCTGTCGATCTTCGTGGTGTTCCTGTGCCTGTGCGCGCTGTATGAAAGCTGGTCGATCCCCGTTGCCGTGATGCTGGTGATTCCGTTGGGGGTGCTGGGTTCGGTCGCGCTCACCAGCATCCGCGGACTCGAGAACGACGTGTATTTCAAGATCGGCCTGATCGCGATCATCGGGCTGTCGGTGAAGAACGCGATCCTGATCGTGCAATTCGCGGTGGACCTGCAAAAACAGGGCGCGGGATTGATCGCGGCGACGCTGGAAGCCTGCCGCATCCGCCTGCGACCGATCCTGATGACATCGATCGCCTTCATCCTGGGCGTGCTGCCGCTGGCGATCTCGACCGGCGCCGGCGCCAACAGCCGCCATGCGATCGGCACCGGCGTGGTCGGCGGCATGATCGGCGCCACCGTGCTCGGCGTGATGCTGGTGCCGGTGTTCTACGTGGTGGTGCGCAGGTTGCTCGGCGACAAGTCCGACGGCACCGAAACCGGCGCGAGCAACGACGGCGAGGAAATCCGCCCGTTCGATTGATGTCCGTGGCCGTTGTGATTGCACCACAATGTAGGTTGGGCTGAGCGGGCTTCATCCGCGAAGCCCAACGCGACCTCGCGATGGTGTTGGCTTCGCGGGGCTCGGCCCAACCTGCGAACGCGCCGGCGCAGGCCACGGCAACGCCATTTGCTTAACGCTTGCGGACAGCCACCGCAAGATCATCCAGCGCCTCGAACTCGTCATCGGACAATTGGATGTCCGCCGCGGCGACATTTTCCTCAAGGTGCGCGATCTTCGACGTGCCCGGAATCGGCAGCATCACCGGGCTGCGTTTCAGCAGCCACGCGATCGCGA
>DAIUEL010000012.1:0-18419 GCA_036845145.1 Rhodanobacteraceae bacterium
AATGACAACGTCGACTGGGTTCGTCATTCCGGACGCGCGCAGCGCGATCCGGAATTGGTTTCGGTTTGGTGTATTTCGATCCATATGTTGACGTCCCTGTCTTTTTCCGCGCCCTCCCGGGGCGCGGAAAAAGACAGGGACGTCGAACGTGACGGAACAGATGACGTTGGCTTCCCACGGATGGAGCTGTGGTCAGCGCCAACCTACATGTGACGCATGGCGTCACGACCCGTCGATGCAGCGTCGCTGCGACGAAATCAACTCCCCTGCGACGAGCAGTACTGCACCTGCTGCGCGCGGGCGTTGGCGAGCTGTTGCTCGCGGGCGTTGTCGCTCATCACCTGCTGCTTGCCATCGCTGCCGTCGGTCACGACCGGCTGCTTGCTTTGCAGCAGCGTGATGTTCGAACTCAATTGCTTGCAAAGTTCGGCGCGGTTGGACGGCGTGTCGGGCTGCGTGCCGCCCGATGCGGGCCGGGCCGGACGGGCTTCGGACGCGTTCTGGTTTTCGCTTTCCGTGTTCGACGATGCAGGCGTGCCGGCCGCTGCGTCGGGCTGGCTGGCAAGTCGCATCTCGGTGTAATGCGTGCTGCTGGAGGGCGGTGTCTGAGAGAAATGGATGACGCCGTTGGCGTCCTTCCACTTGTAGATCTGCTGGGCGCTCGCGAAACCCGCGACGCAGGCGAGTGAAAGTCCGATGACCGACGCGGCAATGAACGTGCGCAGTTGCATGGAAGGCCCCGAGACGCGCTGAACGGTGGCGCGAGTATGCCACAGCCGTTTGCGCGCTTTCGGACGGCCGTCACGTTTGTATCGCGGGCCACGCAGCACCGGGCCATGGGTTAAACTGGATTCCAGGCTTCGAATCCGCACGCATGACCGAACCCCTTTCCCGAAAAACGCCGCGACGCGGCATTTACCTCCTGCCGAACCTGTTCACGACCGGCGCGATGTTTGCCGGTTTCTACGCGATCGTGGCAAGCATCCTGGGCTTCTACACGCACGCCGCGATCGCGGTGTTCGTGGCCGCGCTGCTGGACGGCATGGACGGCCGCGTCGCGCGCCTCACCGGTACCCAGAGCGAATTCGGCGTGCAGTACGACTCGCTCTCCGACCTGGTGAGTTTCGGGTTGGCGCCGTCGCTGGTGCTGTACACGTGGTCGCTGCAATATCTTCGCGAGTACGGCCCGGTGTGGAGCAAGGTCGGCTGGTGCGCGGCGTTCCTGTATGCCGCCTGCGCGGCGCTGCGGCTGGCGCGCTTCAACACCCAGGTGGGCGTGGCCGACAAGCGCTACTTCCAGGGCCTCGCCAGCCCCGCGGCGGCCGGACTGTGCATGTCGTTCGTCTGGACGATGGAGAACTTCGGCGTCGAAGGGCAGTGGCTGTGTTTTTTCACGCCGATCCTGGCGGTGATCGCGGGGCTGTTGATGGTCAGCCGCGTGCGCTACTTCAGTTTCAAGACGCTGCCTGTGAGCGACAAGGTGCCGTTCGTGTGGATCATCCTGGCGGTGCTGATCATCGTGGCGCTGACGCTGAATCCCGCGCTGGTGCTGCTGGCGCTGGCCACGGCCTACGCGCTGTCCGGCATCGTGATCACGTTGTGGGGCTTGCGCAGCCGCGCCTCGCGTCGACGTGTGCGGATGGCGCGCCGGCACGCGCAGGAAGCGCATCCCCATGAATGACTTCGCGCCCGTGCTGCGTGATCGCCGGCTGCGCGCGTTGGGCGTGCAACCGCTGCGGTTGCGCCAGCCGATGCCCGCCGCCGCCCAACCGGTGGAACTTCGGGTAGCGGACGAAGTGGTCGCGAGTATGGTGCCGCCCAAGCCAGTCGCGGCGACGCCGACCGCCATTCGCCGGCTCGCGCTGCAGCCGGATCCGGCGGAACTGGATGATCCGGCGATCAACAAGATGTACCAGGCGCTGACTGAAGCGGTGTCCAAGGCGGGGTTGCAATCGGTGCGCCCGTGCGATGTCGCGGCCGATCCCGCCGCCGCAGTGATGGTGTTTGGCGCGGCACCGCTGCCCGAAGGCGTGCCGATGCTGCGCGTGCTGCGCGTCGATCCACTGCGCGTGCTGCACGCCGATCGCGAGCGCAAGCGCCTGTTGTGGGAACGCATGCAGGCGCTGGGTCGTAGCGGGAAAGCGTGACATGGTCGCGGTCGCGCCACTGGAAGCCGCGCTGCGCCCGATGACGCACGGTGACCTTTCCGCGGTCGCCAACATCGAAGCGGCCGCGTACGAATTCCCTTGGTCGCGCGGCATCTTCCGCAGTTGCCTCGACAACGGCCATCACTGCTGGGTGCTGGAGCAGGGTGGCGCGATCATCGGTTACGGGATCCTTTCGGTGGGCGCGGGCGAAGCGCACATCCTCAACGTGTGCGTGGCGCCGCTACACCAGGGGCGTGGCCACGGCGCATACCTATTGAAGCGGGTGCTCGATCTTGCGCGCTGGCATCGTGCCGAGCGCGTGTTCCTGGAAGTGCGGCCGTCCAACGAACTGGCGCATGCGATGTACGAGCGCGCCGGCTTCAACGAGGTCGGTCGCCGGCCCGGCTACTACCCGGCGCGGCGCGGACGCGAGGATGCGATCGTCATGGCAATGGAGTTGTTGTCGCCGAACGCCTGATGGCGGTGGTCACAGCACCATCAAATCGTGGCCGATGACGAGCTGGCCCTTGAAATGCGGCTTGACCGCGTCGATCCAGACCTTGTCGGGAATCGACACGATGCCGGGCACGAAATGATTCAGGACCAGTGTTTTCACGCCGGCCTTGGTCGCGATCTGCCCGACCTCGGCCATCGGAGTATGTGAATCGAGCAGGTGCCGCCGCAACGTCCTGGCGTGCGGATCGAACTCGAGTGCGCGATCGATCAGCTTGAGGTCCATCACTTCGTGCACCAGGACGTCGGCGCCGCGCGCCAGTTCGATCAGGTTCTCGCTGGGGCGGGTGTCGCCCGAAAACACGATCGAACGATCGGGGCAGTCGAAGCGATACGCGAACGCCGGCTCCACCAACGGGTGCTGCACCAGGGCGGCAGTCACCTTGACGTTGGCGTCGTGCATCACGGGGCCGGCCCGCGTGATCTCGTGCGGCGCGAACAGCTTGCCTAGCGGCGGCCGGCCTTCGTCGCGCTCGCGAACCTGGATGTCGTAGGCCTGCATCTCGAGGAACCGTTCGGTCATCAGTGCGAGCGGCGGCGGACCATACGTGTTTACCGGCGTGTTCAGGCCGGTTTCCCATGCCAGCAGCAACAGGTTGCCGTATCCGGCGTTGTGGTCGGAATGCTGGTGGGTGATGAAAACGTCACGGATCCGTTTCAGGTCGAGGCCGGCCAGCACCATCTGCCGTGCGACGCCATCGCCGCAATCGATCACGTAGATGTCGCGGCCGATCACGATTGCGTTGGCGGGCGCCGAGCGGTCGCGCTTCGGCGTGGGGCCGCCGGCGGTGCCGAGCAGAACGAGTTTCGATCCGGGGTTCGAGCGCTCGGGCGCGGCAAGCGCACGCGCGCGGCCTGTCGCGAGCACGGCGAGTGCGATGCCTGCGCCTTGCAACAGGCGTCGGCGCGAACGATCGATGGCAGACCCGAAGTCGGGCATCGCACGGGCGGCGACGAAGCCGCGCAAGGAACATGGCGGGAATTTACCACTCCGGATTGCGGTCGAAGCAAACGGGCAGGAAGCCCCGGGAACCATGAATCCAATCGATCGGGCCATCCGCGAGAAGCGCCGCTTGCGCTTCATCTATCACGACGTCGCGCGACTGGTGGAGCCGCAATGTCATGGCATCGGCCACCGCGGCACCGAATTGTTGCGCGCATACCAATTGAAAGGCGGGGCGCAGCCCGAGCCGCTGTTCGACGTGTCGAAGATCAGCAACCTGCAACTGCTCGACGAACACTTCGAGAAACCGGGGCCGAACTACACGCGGGACGATTCGGCGATGCAGGAAATTTTCGCGCAGCTTTGAAGGCGCGCACCGGAGCGCTTCTGCGCACTGGCCTGCTCTTGCAGGTTGGTGCTGGGCGCAGCGAAAACCAACAGTCTTCGCCGCCGGTGTTGGGCTTCTCCCGGACCGGGTCCAAGATCAGCCCAACCTACCATGCTGCAATTCCTGCTTCCCGCGGATCAAGCCAGTTTCTTGTACTTCACCCGATGCGGTTGGGCGGCTTCCTCGCCGAGGCGGCGCTTCTTGTCGGCTTCGTACTCGTTGTAGTTGCCGGGGAAGAATTCGACGTGCGAGTCGCCTTCGAAGGCGATGATGTGGGTCGCGATGCGGTCGAGGAACCAGCGGTCGTGGGAGATCACGATCGCGCAGCCGGGAAACTCCAGCAGTGCCTCTTCCAGCGCGCGCAGGGTTTCGACGTCGAGGTCGTTGGAGGGTTCATCCAGCAGCAGCACGTTGCCGCCTTCCAGCAGCGTCTTGGCGAGGTGCAAACGACCGCGTTCGCCGCCGGACAACTGCCCGACGATCTTCTGCTGGTCCGAACCCTTGAAGTTGAAGCGGCCGATGTAGGCGCGCGACTGGATCTCGAAGTTGCCGATCTTCAGGATATCGAGGCCGCCCGACACTTCCTGCCACACGTTGTGCTTGTCGTTGAGCATGCCGCGCGACTGGTCGACGTAGGCGAGTTTCACGGTCTTGCCCAGCACGATTTCGCCGGAATCGGGCTGCTCCTTGCCCATCACCATCTTCATGAAGGTGGATTTGCCGGCGCCGTTGGGGCCGATCACGCCCACGATCGCGCCGGGCGGGATCTTGAAACTCAAATCGTCGATCAGGCAGCGGTCGCCAAACGATTTGCCGACGTGCTTGAACTCGATCACCTCATTGCCGAGGCGCTCGCCCGGCGGGATGAAGATTTCGTTGGTCTCGTTGCGCCGCTGGTAATCGACCGCGTTCAATTCCTCGAAGCGATTGAGGCGCGCCTTGCCCTTGGACTGGCGGCCCTTGGCCGCCGAGCGCACCCATTCGAGTTCCTTCTGGATCGCCTTCTGGCGCGCCTTTTCGGTCGAGGCTTCCTGCTTCAGGCGCTCGTCCTTCTGTTCCAGCCACGACGAGTAATTGCCCTTCCACGGGATGCCGCGGCCGCGGTCGAGTTCCAGGATCCACTCGGCCGCGTTGTCGAGGAAGTAGCGATCGTGGGTGACGGCGACCACGGTGCCAGGGTAGTCGTGCAGGAACTGCTCCAGCCAGTCGACCGATTCCGCGTCGAGGTGGTTGGTGGGCTCGTCCAGCAGCAGCATGTCGGGTTTGGAAAGCAGCAGGCGACACAGCGCGACGCGGCGCTTTTCGCCGCCCGAAAGCGGTCCGACCTTCGCGTCCCACGGCGGCAGGCGCAGCGCATCGGCCGCAACTTCCAGTTGCATCTCCATGGTGTGCGCGTCACCCGCGGCAAGGATGTTTTCGAGCTTCTGCTGCTCGGCCGCCAGCGCGTCGAAGTCCGCGCCTTCCTCGGCGTAGGCAGCGTAGACCTCGTCCAGCCGTTTCTGCGCGTCGAGGATGTTCGCCAGGCCTTCCTCGACCGATTCGCGCACGGTCTTTTCGGGGTCGAGATTCGGCTCCTGCGCGAGATAACCGATATTGATGCCGGCCGCCGGACGCGCTTCGCCGTGGAAGTCGGTATCGACGCCCGCCATGATCCGCAGCACGGTCGATTTGCCCGCACCGTTCAGGCCAAGCAGGCCGATCTTGGCGCCCGGGAAAAAAGAAAGTGAAATGTCCTTGATGATCTCGCGCTTGGGCGGGACGATCTTGGACACGTTGATCATGGTGTAGATGTATTGCACGGGGTAACTCTCTCTTGCACTCGTCATCGCGGCGAAGGCCACGATTCAATCATGTCGTCATTCCCGGATTCCGCTCGCAGCTGGTTGCGAGCGGAATCCGGGAATCCACCTTGGTCCTCGCCGTGAATGCCGGGCGACGGCCGACACCCATGTCTCGATTCCGCGCGCGGGCCTTGTGCGCGGCCTACCCAGTCAGAACCGCACATTATGACGTGTCGCGACCGTTTTCGCCAAGCGCGAGTGGCCGGGGATAGGTAATATCGCCACGAAATCCGAGGATGCCCATGGACCCGGCCATACCGAGTGGTAGCACGCCATGATCGCCGGCCTGCGCGCAGCGCGGCTGGGCTGGCACGGCATCGATCGGCGCATCGCGGCGCACGCATCGCGCGGCGGCCGGCTGGGTGTATTCGCGCACGAGCTGTTCTGGTTCGGGGTAAAGCAGGCTTGGGCGTGTCTGTTCGGGGCGCTGATGCTGGCGCTGCTGATCGCGACCTGGCTGTTCTGGCCGGTCGACGCGCCGGTCGGGCGCTACGACTTCGTGACCCTGATGGCCATCGCGATCCAGATCGCGCTGCTCGCGATCGGCCTCGAAACCCGGCGTGAGGCCGCGGTGATCGTGCTGTTCCACGTCACGGGCACGCTGATGGAGATCTTCAAGACCGCGACCGGGTCATGGGTGTATCCCGGCGCTTCGATCCTGCACCTCGGCGGCGTGCCGCTGTTCACGGGCTTCATGTACGCCTCGGTCGGCAGCTACATCGCGCGCGCGTGGCGGCTGTTCGAATTTCGTTTTACCGGGCATCCGCGCTGGAGCCATACTGCCCTGCTTGCAGCCGCGATCTACCTGAACTTTTTCACGGATCACTACGGCATCGATTTTCGTTGGCTGCTGTTTGTCGCAGTGGCCTGGATGTTCGGACCATGCTGGGTCCACTACCGCGTGCGCCGGAAATATCGCCGCATGCCGCTGCTGCTGGGCTTCATGCTGGTCGCGCTGTTCATCTGGTTCGCCGAAAACCTCGGTACTTTCACCCGCGTCTGGATGTATCCCGCGCAGCACCGCGTCTGGCACCTGGTGCCGCCGGAAAAGATCGGTTCGTGGCTGCTGCTGATGATCATCAGCTACGTGATGGTTTCGGCGCTGTATCGGCGCGCGTTGCCGGAATGATTCGCGCGGTGCCGTTCAGTGCACGGAAACGTCCAGCGTCTTCCGGAAGAATGCCAGCGCGTCCGTGTCGATCTGCTGGTGGACCGCGGCGCGATCCACGCCGGACGGATCGACGCAGATATCCGGCGCTTCCATGGTCAGTTGCGGCGAACAGGGTGACAGAAAAACATAGTGGCCGGCTTTGGGGATCATCTTGATTCCAACCAGCCTCTTGATCGAAGGCGCGAGGTGCAGCACGTTGTATTTCGGATTAAGCACGTGGTCGTCCTGCCCGTAATACAGGAATACGGGACGATTGATCGCGGCAATGCCGCTCTTGTCGAATACCAGACTGAGGGGCGCCATCACGAAGGCGGCCTTGATGCGCGGATCGTCGGTATTGCCCCAGCGGTGCAGATCGTCCTGCATCGACGTCATCATTTGTTCGAGCGTCTGTCCGTGTCGCGCGGCCTGCGCCTGCAATTGATGGGTGGCCCCGCAGATATTCGGATCGTCCGGATGGGCCCTGCAATAGCTGATGAAGCGCGTGAACTGAGGCACCGCGCCGACAGTCAGAAGGCTGGTGTAACCGCCGTTCGAGAATCCCGCCACGCCGATCCGGTCCGGGTCGATCAGGGGCTTCCAGTGCGGGTCCGCAAGCAACATGCTGATCGTGGCTTTCACCTGGATCGGTCGTCCGATCATGACTTCAGAGTGGCCATCCCCGCTGTCGTCGAGGAAATTGTCCTTGGGATGCTGCAGCGTGGCCACGACGAATCCATGGCTGGCGAGATACACCGCGACATCGTGATGGCCGAGGTCCGAACCGCCGTGGCCGTGTGAAATCACCACCAGCGGCTTGACACCCGCGGTGGGTGAGGCGTTGCGCGTGGCGTGCAGTTCGTAAGGCCCGATCCATGTCACGTGACTGGCTTCGGTTGACGGGTAGAACACGTAACCGGGCATCGTGCCGCCGTCCACGGGATCATGGATGGTGATGGGCTGAAACCCGACGCCGCTCGCAGGCGCGGCCAATGCGGCGAACGCAATCAGGCACAGTGCCAAGGCCAACCAACTGCGTTCGAGGATACGGAAAATGCGGGATTGCATCGGAGCCTCGCAGGCGGGCGAAACCGCCGATTGTAACCGTCTCCCACGCCCGATCCGGGTTCGCCAAAACGGCTAGAATCGCAAATTGCCTTCCATGTCCAGCCAGAGGATCGCGATGTACAGCCACGAAATGCGGATTGCCGGTTACGACGATGAACTGGCCAAGGCCATCATGGAGGAAAAGCAGCGTCAGGAAGATCACGTCGAGCTGATCGCGTCGGAAAACTACGCCAGCCCGCGCGTGATGGAAGCGCAAGGTTCGGTGTTGACCAACAAATACGCGGAAGGCTATCCGGGCAAGCGTTATTACGGCGGCTGCCAGTACGTGGACGTGGCCGAGGCGCTGGCGATCGAGCGGCTGAAGCAATTGTTCGATTGCGACTATGCCAACGTGCAGCCGCATTCGGGCTCGCAGGCCAACCAGGCGGTGTACTTCGCGCTGCTGCAGCCGGGCGACACCATCCTCGGCATGTCACTGGCCCACGGCGGGCACCTCACTCACGGTGCCAAGCCGAACCTGTCCGGCAAGATTTTCAGTGCCGTCCAGTACGGCGTGAACGACGAGGGGCTGGTCGATTACGACGCGGTCGAGAAGCTGGCCATCGAACACAAGCCGAAGATGATCGTGGCCGGTTTCAGCGCGTACTCGCAGATCATGGATTGGGCGCGTTTCCGCAAGATCGCCGACAAGGTTGGTGCCTACCTGTTCGTGGACATGGCGCACGTCGCCGGCCTCGTCGCCGCGGGTGTGTATCCGTCGCCGCTGCCGCACGCGCACGTCGTGACTTCGACCACCCACAAGACATTGCGCGGTCCGCGCGGCGGTCTGATCGTCGCGAAGAATTCCGCGATGGGCGAGCACGCCGAGGACATCACGAAGAAATTGCAATCGATCGTGTTCCCCGGCCTGCAGGGCGGTCCCCTGATGCACGTGATCGCGGCCAAGGCCGTGGCGTTCAAGGAGGCGCTGGAACCTTCCTTCAAGGATTACCAGAGGCAGGTGGTGAAGAACGCCAAGGCGATGGCCAAGACCTTGATCGATCGTGGCTACAAGATCGTTTCGGGCGGCACCGAGGATCACCTGTTCCTGGTCGACCTGATCGGCAAGCCGATCACCGGCAAGGACGCGGAAGCGGCGCTCGGCAAGGCCCATATCACGGTCAACAAGAACGCCGTGCCGAACGATCCCCAAAAGCCGTTCGTGACCTCGGGCCTTCGCATCGGCACGCCCGCGGTCACCACGCGCGGCTACCAGGAAGCCGATTGCGTCGAACTCGCCGGATGGGTCGCCGATGTGCTGGATGCGCCCAGCGACGACAAGGTCATCGACAACGTGCGCGCGCTGGTGAACGCGCAGTGCGCGAAGTTTCCGGTTTACGGTTGATGCATGCACTGTCCTTTCTGCCAGAACATCGACACCCGCGTGATCGATTCGCGCGTTTCGGAGGAAGGCTCGACCATCCGCCGGCGCCGCGAATGCCCGTCGTGTGGCGAGCGCTTTTCGACGGTGGAAACGGTGGAGTTGAAACTGCCGGCGATCATCAAGGGCGACGGGCGGCGCGAGGCCTTTGACGCGCGCAAGCTGCGCAACGGATTCGACCGCGCGCTGCACAAGCGGCCGGTCACCGAGGAGCGCATCGAGGCCGCGGTGCGCGCGGTGGTGCGGCAGTTGCGCGTTTCGACCGAACGCGAACTGCCGTCGCGCCGGATCGGCGAACTGGTGATGGCGGAACTGCGCAAGCTCGACCACGTCGGCTACGTGCGTTACGCGTCGGTGTACCGCTCGTTCGAGGACGTGGCCGACTTCCGCGAAGAACTCGATCGCCTCGAACACGAATTGCCGGCCGGTGAGGGCCAGTTGCCGCTGATCGGCGGCGCGGTGGTGCCGATCGGCAAAAACAGGAAGCGCTAGATATTTCCTTCTCCCGTTTACGGGAGAAGGTGGCGCGCAGCGCCGGATGAGGGCGACGCTTGAGCGAATTCTCCACCACCGATCACGTAATGATGGCGCGCGCCCTGCGCCTGGCCGAACGCGGCCTGTTCACCACGCAACCCAATCCGCGCGTCGGCTGCGTGATTGCACATGGCGATGAAATCATCGGCGAAGGCTGGCACCAGCGCGCGGGCGAGCCGCACGCGGAAGTGTTCGCGCTGCGCGCCGCGGGCGAACGTGTGCGTGGTGCAAGCGCCTACGTGACGCTGGAGCCCTGTTCGCATCACGGTCGCACGCCGCCATGCGCGGACGCGCTGATCGAAGCCGGCATCGCGCGCGTGGTGTTCGCGTCCGAAGACCCCAATCCGAAAGTCGCCGGAGCGGGCATCCGGCGGTTGCGCGAAGCGGGCATCATCGTCGAAGCCGGCTTGATGCGCGATGCCGCGGGCCAACTGAATCGCGGGTTCTTCTCGCGTTTCGAACGCGGGCGGCCATGGGTACGCGTGAAACTTGCGATGAGCCTGGATGGCCGCACCGCGCTGGCCAGCGGCGAATCGAAATGGATCACCGGCGAATCGGCGCGTGCCGACGTGCAGCGCTGGCGCGCGCGCAGTTCGGCGATCCTGACCGGCGCCGGTACTGCACGTGCGGATGATCCGCGTCTGACCGTGCGTATCGAAGGAGCCGTCCATGGCGCGCCATCCGATCGGCATCCTGCCTCACCCTCAGCGGCTGCACGCGATGCCTCCAACATTGCGCAAGCGCAGCCGTTTCGACCAGTGCGGGTGGTGCTGGATGCGCGTCTCGAGTCGCTCCAGCCCGGGGCGCATCTGCTCGATGGCAGTACGCCGACGTTGGTGTTGCATGCGCCGGGCGCGCGTCCCTCCGATGCGCGCTACACGCAAGTCGAATTGGCGGCGGTCCAATGTGATGCACAGCGTCGCATCGACCTCGACGCGGCGTTGCGGTTGCTCGCCGCCCGCGGGGTCAACGAATTGCAGGTGGAAGCCGGACCGACCCTGTGTGGCGCGCTCTTCGAACGGGGGCTTGTCGACGAACTGCTGCTGTACGTTGCACCCACGGTACTGGGCGATACGGCGCGACCCTTGTTGCAGTTGCCCGCATTGACCGGCATGACCGGACGCTGGCCGCTGCGCCTGCTGGATCAGCGGCGAGTGGGCGAGGATCTGCGCATGCGCTTGTGTACGGCTGGTTGATTCGCCGTTTAGTTCAGTGCAGGTAATCCGGGAATCGCGGCAGCAGTGCGATGTCGCGCGGATCATGCTGGATCACCACGCGCGCATGGTCGCGTGCGGCGATGGCTTCGAAGCGGTCCATTGATGCGAGGGTGGCCGCGCGATCGGTGTTGATGCGCGGCACCCGGCGGAACCGTCGGTTTTCGCGCGAATGGTAGAGATCACCACTCAGAAGTACCACGCCCGCGTGCGGCAAACGGATTTCCAGCACCTGATGGCCGGGTGTGTGGCCGGGCATCAGCAGCAGGCGCACCGTGCCGTCGCCGAAGACGTCCGCGTCGCCGTCGATGATGCGCTTGTTCGCGGCGCGCCAAACGGATACCGGCGCCAGCGGTTCGAAGGGCGGCGGCGTGTGGCCGGTCGCCGCGGCCAGTTCCTTGCGCTGCAGGATCCAGGTGGCCTTGTCGAACAGGTTGGCGTTGCCGGTGTGGTCCTCGTGCCAGTGCGAGAACGCCAGACAGTCGATGTCGGCGGGTTTCAGGCCCAGCCTCGCGAGTTGATCAACCAGTTTCACCGGCACCGTGGCGCGGATGCCCGGTGCCAGTTCGACGCCATCGGGGTGCGCGGCGATCGCATCGCCAAGCCCGGTGTCCCACAGCAGGGTGCCCTTGGGATGCACGATCAGGAAACACGGTGCCGACATGGCGCCCGGCTTGCCGTCCGATGCGCCGCTGTCGTCGAACATCCCCATGTCCTTGAAGGCCAGGTGACCGCAATCGAGCACATACATGCGGATGTCGACGGTGGCGCCCATGCCGTGGGCGCACGCGGCGGATGCGAACGGGAGGCAGAGCAGCAGGCCGCAGGCGGCGCGGCGCAAGACATGAAGGAAGCGCATGGAAAGATGTCTCATCGGCTGAAATCGATGGCGAGCTTGCCGAAATGGCGGCCGGCGGCCATGTGTTCGAAGGCTTCGCGCAATTGTCCGAAGCCGTATACGTGGTCGATCAGCGGTTCCAGTCCCGTGGCTTCGATGGCCGCGACCATGCGTTCGTGTGCTTCCAGCGGCGCGACCGAAATCCCCTGCACGCGTATGCGTTTCAACACCATCTTGGACAGAGATAACGTGGCGTCCATCCCGCCGATCCAGCCGAGCACGCCGATGAAACCATGCATGCGCAGCGCATCCAGCGATTGCGCCAGGGTGGCGGCGCCGATGGTTTCGATCACCGCGTCCACGCCCTCGCCGCCGCTGGCTTCGCGCACCAGCGGGCCCCATTCGGGATGCTGCTTGTAGTTGATGCCGACATCGGCGCCCAGCGATTTGGCGCGTGCCAGCTTTTCATCGCTGGACGACAGCAGGATCGCCTGCGCGCCGCGCAATTTGGCGAATTGCAATGCGAACAGGGAAACGCCGCCGGTGCCGAGCAGGAGTACGGTCTGGCCAGTGGTGATGTGGGCTTGTTCCAGCACCTGCCAGGCAGTGAGCGCGGCAATCGGCAGCGTGGCCGCCTGCACGCTGGAGAGGTGCGATGGTGCGCGCGCCAGCGAGTACTGATCGAAGCAGGCCAGTTCGCGCATCACGCCCGGTTCGGGCCCGCCGATCTCGGCGCCTTCCCATTCCGGCCGCATTGCGCCGGCGATCCAGCGCGACTTGTAGAACGTGGTGACGCGGTCGCCGGGTTTGAAGCGGGTCACGGCATCGCCGACCTCGACCACCGTGCCGGCACCGTCGGACACCGGCACCAACGGGAGCGGCACGTTGCGATAGAGCTCACCGTTCACCACCATGGAATCGCGGAAGTTGAGCGAGGCGGCCTCCATCCGCACCAGCGCCTCGTTGGGGGCCGGGCGCGGGGCGGGAAGGTCGACTTGCTGCAGATGGTCCAGGTCGAAGGCGGAAAGCCGGATGGCACGCATGGCGGAACTCCGTGGCGGGAATCCAGGCATGATCCGGCAATCGCGGTCGTGTGATAATCCACACAAATCGTCTTTCTTTTATTCGTTCAATGAATCAATCATTCGACCTCACCCCCACCCGTCTGCGCGAACTGCGCGCCTTCGCGGCGGCGGCGCGGAGGCTCAACTTCTCGCGCGCGGCACTGGAGGTGGGATGCACGGCGTCGGTGTTGAGCCGGCGCATCGCGGCCCTGGAGGATGCCGTCGGCGCGCGGCTGTTCCTGCGCACCACGCGCCGGATGGCGGTGACCGCGCGCGGCGAACAGCTGCTGGCGCAGTGGCAGCGCATGGAAGCGGTGATGGCGGAGCTTGCGGCGGACCTGCGTCCGGCGGACGGCGGGTTGGCCGGCCGTCTGCGTCTGCATCTGCCGGCAAGCTTCGGGCGCTACCGCGTGGCTCCCTTGCTCGCGGAGTTCATGCGCAAGCATCCCGACGTACGCATCGAGGCGGTGTACGACGACACCTGGGTCGATATGGTGGCGGGCAAGGTGGAGCTGGCGGTGCGCGTGGGGCGCTTGGCAGACGTGCAACTGGTGGCGCACCGGGTCGGACGGATGCGCGTCTTCCCCTGCGCCTCGCCGGATTACCTGGCCTCGGTTCCGCCATTGCGCGACCCCGCCGATCTCAAGGCACACCGCTGCATCACCTTCAGCGGATATCGTCGTGGCACTTTGTGGTCGTTTACCCGCGGGCGTCGACGGCGCGCAGTACGGATCGACCCGGTGTTGAGCAGCAACGACGCACAGGCGATCCGCGATGCGATATTGGCCGGGGTCGGCATCGGTTTGCAGGGCGACTACATGGCCGACTCGATGGTTGCCGAAGGGCGGCTGGTCGAGTTGTTCCCGGACTGGCAATTGCCGGTGTTCGACGTGCACCTGCTGTGGCTGCCTGGCGCGGACCGCGACCCGGCGCTGCGGGCGCTGATCGACTTCCTGGCCAGGCGATTGGCGACGGGGTGAATTATTGGCGCGCAAGCGCGCCATGGTCTCCGCTTCGTCGTGGCTCGATTCCGACCATGGTGCGGTGCGGCAAAAAGACAACATGTTTTACGCCCAGACGTATGGACGGCCAATTTAATGATCACTGTCAGTGATGCTGTCCGATCGTGGAGGAGGATCCGCGCCCGCTCCAAGGCCTGTTGGCCCCGGGAGGTGCTAGACTGCGGCCGCCGGCCTGTGCCGGAAAACGTCTTCAGGGCGGGGTGGAAGTCCCCACCGGCGGTAGGCCCGCAAGGGCGAGCCCGCGAGCGCTTTCGCCGATGGCGAAAGGTCAGCAGATCCGGTCGAATGCCGGAGCCGACGGTCGGCAGCAAGTCAACGCTGCCGGAAAGTCCGGATAAAGCGAAGGCGGTCCGATCGCGGCAATGTCCGCGCGTCGGCCTCATGCCTTGGGGCGTTCTCGCCATTCGTCACGCGGAGAACGTTCATGTCCATCATCCGTGGGTCCGCCGCCTTCCTTCGGGAGGCGCGCTGATGTTCACCGGCATCATCCAGGCCACCGGTCGTGTCACGCGCAGCGAACCGCGCGGCGGTGACTTGCGCCTCGGCATCGTCGCGCCCGAATTCGATACGTCCGATGTCGCGCTGGGCGAAAGCGTCGCGGTGTCGGGCTGTTGCCTGACCGTGGTCGCGCACCAAGGCGACACGCTGGCGTTCGACATTTCCAACGAAAGCCTTGCCCTGACCACGCTGGGCGATCTGGGCGTGGGCGATCGCGTGAACCTGGAAAAGGCGTTGCGGCTTTCGGATCGGCTGGGCGGCCATCTGGTGTCGGGCCACGTCGACGGCATCGGCCGCATCGTTTCCATCCAAACCGACGCGCGTTCGCAGCGCTGGGTCATCGAGGCACCACCGGCACTCGCCCGCTACATCGCGGCCAAGGGTTCGGTGTGCGTGGATGGCGTCAGCCTGACGGTCAACACGGTGGAAGGTGCGCGCTTCGGCGTGAACCTGATCCCGCACACGCTCGAGCAGACCACGTTCGGCGATCGCCGGGTCGGCGATCGCGTGAATCTCGAAATCGACATGCTGGCGCGCTACGTCGAGCGATTGCTCGCAACCGGGGAGCAATGACATGGCTTTCGCGACCATTCCCGAACTGCTGGAAGAAATCGCCGCCGGCCGCATGGTGGTGATGCTGGACGACGAGGACCGCGAGAACGAGGGCGACCTGATCATGGCTGCCGACAAGGTGCGCGCGGAGGACGTCAACTTCATGGCGCGCGAGGGTCGCGGCCTGATCTGCCTGGCGCTGGACCAGGCGCGCTGCCGCCGGCTCGGCCTGCAGCCGATGGTGCGCGACAACGGTTCGGTCTACCACACCAACTTCACCGTATCGATCGAGGCCGCCAGCGGCGTCACCACCGGCATCTCCGCGCACGATCGCGCGCGCACCATCCAGGTGGCGGTGGCGTCCGGTGCGAAAGGTGCCGACCTGGTTCAGCCCGGCCACGTGTTCCCGCTGGAAGCGCAACCCGGCGGCGTATTGACGCGCGCCGGCCACACCGAAGCCGCCGTGGACCTGGCGACGCTGGCCGGTTGCACGCCTGCCGGCGCGTTGGTCGAGATCCTGCGCGAGGATGGTTCGATGGCGCGGCGGCCGGATCTTGAAACTTTCGCCGCGAAGCACGGGCTGAAGATCGGCAGCATCGCCGACCTGATCCGCTATCGGCTTGCGACCGAAAAAACCATCGAGCGCGTGCATGAATCGGGCGTCGAGACCGAGTTCGGCGCGTTCCGGTTGATCGCATGGCGCGACCGCCTGCGCGGCGACCTGCATTTCGCACTGGTACGCGGTGCGGTCGACGGCGACCAGCCGGTGCTGACGCGCGTGCACGTGCGCAACACCTTGTCCGACGTGCTGCATCTCGAGCGCGAGGATCTCGGCATGACCATGACCGCGGCGCTGCGGCGCGTCGCCGCCGAGGGGCGCGGCGTGGTGGTGGTGCTTGCCGCCGAGGAGGTCCCCGCGGGCCTGCTTGCGCGCCTGAATCGCGAGATGCAGGACACGCCTGAAACCGGGCGCAAGGCCGCCGCGCAGCGCGAATGGCGCCAGCTCGGCCTCGGCGCGCAGATCCTTGCCGACCTCGGCGTGCACCGCCTGCGCGTATTGGGCACGCCCCGCAAGCTGGTGGGGCTGTCGGGGTTCGACCTCGAGGTGGTCGAATATGTGAATGAAGCAGGCGGCCAGCAGGACTCCGTGGACCGAAAGTAGGGAATGTGTGCTGCGGCTGCTACGCTTTTCCGGCTTGCGCATCGAATCCGAGTTCCGAACATCCCATGTCCGACCAATCCGCCACGCCACCCGCCGATCTGTGCTCGCCCCCTGACGCACATTACGCGGTGATCGCCAGCCGCTGGAACGGCGAGATCGTCGACGAACTGGTTGCTGGCGCGCGCCGTGCATTTGCCACGAATGGCGTGTCCCGTGACGGGGTGGACGTCGTACGCGTACCGGGCGCGTGGGAACTGCCGTTGGTGGCGAAACGGCTGGCCGCGAGCGGTCGCTACGCCGCGATCGTCGCGTTGGGTTGCGTGGTGCGCGGCGAAACCCGCCACTACGAACACGTGGCGGACGAGTGCGCGCGCGGATTGATGCGGGTCGCGCTGGATGCCGGCGTGCCGGTGTTGAACGGCGTGCTCGCGGTGGAGGACGAAGCCGACGCCTGGGCGCGCGCGGGCGGCGCGCATGGCAACAAGGGCGCGGATGTCGCGCTGGCGGCAATCGAAATGGCGGCACTGCTGCAGGAGATTTCCGCATGAGCGGGGCACAGCGCAGCGACGGCATCGATCCGGCCGCGCGCACGCGCGCGCGCCGCCGTGCGGTGCAGGCGTTGTACGCGTGGGAATTGGGCGGCAACACCATGCGCAAGGTCATCGACGATTTCCGTTCCGAGCAGGACATGCAGATCGCCGACCTCGAATATTTCGAGGATCTGTTGCGCGGCGTGGAAGCGCATCGTGCCGAACTGGACGCGGGAATCGCGCCCTTCCTCGACCGCGACATCGAGCGCGTCGACCCGATCGAACGCGCGGTGTTGCGCCTGTCCGCGTACGAGTTGAAGCATCGCATCGACGTGCCGTACCGCGTGGTGTTGAACGAAGCGATCGAGGTCGCCAAACGCTTCGGCTCAGAGCAGGGCCACACCTACGTGAACGGCGTGCTCGACAAATTGGCGCGCGCGTGGCGCGTCACCGAAACGAGCGGCTGAGCGGATGGACGACACTGCCCGGCCATCGTTCGTCGCGGCGCCGGTCATCGAGACGGAGCGTTTGCGCCTGCGCGCCCACCGCCCCGGTGATTTCACCGCATGCAGCGCGATCTGGTCCGATCCCGAAGTCGTGCGGCACATCGGCGGCAAGCCGTCCACCGGCGAGGAAGCCTGGCGTCGGCTGCTGACCTATGCAGGTTTATGGAGCCTGCTCGGTTTCGGTTACTGGGCCATCGAGGCACGCGCAAGCGGGCAGTACATCGGCGACATCGGCTACGCCGAATTCCGGCGCGACATGGTCCCTTCGCTGCGCGGGATGCTGGAATGCGGCTGGGCCCTGGCGCGCGCTGCGCAGGGCAACGGCTTTGCATCCGAGGCACTCGCGGCGATCGAAGCGTGGCGGTGCGCGCACTTTCCCGAAGCCCGCTCCGTCTGCATCATCGCGCCGGGAAATGCCGCATCGATTCGCGTCGCCGAGAAGGCAGGCCTTCGTCGCTGGTGCGAGACGACGTACCACGGCGCGCCGACGCTGGTATTCACCCATGCGCCGCTTCCGGCCCCCGACGCGTGATGGAATTCGACCTGATCGACACGATTCGCGCGCACGTCAACATCGCACGCGACGACGTGGTGCTGGGCATTGGCGACGATGCGGCGCTGACCCGGGTTGCACCAGGCCGCCAGCTCGTCACCTGCGCCGACACGCTGGTCGCGGGCGTGCACTTTCCGCGCGACACCGCGCCGGAAGACCTCGGCTGGAAATCGCTGGCGGTGAACCTCTCCGACCTCGCGGCGATGGGCGCGGCGCCCGCGTGGGCACTGCTGGCGTTGACGTTGCCGGAGGCCGACGCGCGTTTCGTCGAACGTTTCGCGCAAGGCTTTGCCGAGCTTGCGCGTGCGCACGATGTCGTACTGATCGGTGGCGACACCACGCAGGGACCACTGTCCATCACCGTCACCGCGCTTGGCACGGTTCCGCCCGGCGAAGCGCTGACGCGCGCCGGCGCGCGTGTGGGCGATGCGGTGTTCGTGACCGGCACGCTGGGCGATGCGGCGGGGGCGTTGCGT
>DAIUEL010000012.1:18519-23456 GCA_036845145.1 Rhodanobacteraceae bacterium
TCGCGATGAGCGCGCCCCTGACCGCCGATCAGCGCCGTGCGTTGTTGTCGCATCCCGCCGGCTGGATCGCGACCGCGCTGGGCGCGGGATTGTCGCCGATCGGGCCCGGCACGGCCGGTTCACTGGTCGCGTTGTTGCCGTGGTGGTTCTTGTTGCGCGGCTTGCCGACAGCTTGGTACTTCGCGGTGGTTGCCGCCGGGTTCCTGCTGGGCGTCTGGGCGTGCGGTGTCTGCGACCGGCGCCTCGGCCTGCACGACCAGGGTGCCTTGGTGTGGGACGAGGTGATCGGGATGTGGATCACGTTGTTGGCCGCACCGCGGGAATGGTGGTGGATGCTGATCGGATTTGCCTTGTTCCGGCTGTTCGACATCTGGAAGCCATGGCCGGTGCGCCTTGCCGACCGGCGCGTGCACGGCGGGTTCGGCGTGATGCTGGATGACGTGGCCGCGGGCGTCTACGCGCTGGCGGCGCTGCAGCTCATTGCGCTTGCGTTGCGGTATGCGCCGGCTGGTTGAGTGCCGGCGTCAAGCGGCGCCCACGGTTTCCCGTTCGATGATCTCGAAGCGTTTCCAGCGGTTGACGATGGTGCAGAACAACGCGGCCGTGCGTTCGGCGTCGTACACCGCCGAGTGCGCGTAGTCGGCGTTCCACTCGTGACCCGCGGCCTGCACCGCGCGCGACAATACGGTCTGTCCGTAGGCAAGCCCGGCCAGCGTCACGGTGTCGAAGCACGAGAAAGGATGGAACGGATTGCGCTTGTGGCCGGTGCGTTGCACCGCGGCGTTGAGGAAGCCGAGATCGAATGCGGCGTTGTGGCCCACCAGGATCGCGCGCTGGCAGCCGCTTGCCTTGATGGCGTCGCGCACGGGCTTGAAGATCAGGTCCAGCGCGGCACGTTCCGGCAGCGCGCCGCGCAGCGGCTGGTCGGGGTCGATGCCGGTCACTTCCAGCGATTTCGGATCGATGTGCGAACCCGGAAATGCCTCGACGTGCGTGGAGACCACCGGTTCCGGCACCAGCATGCCGTCACCGCCCATGCTCACCATCACGGCCGCGATTTCCAGCAACGCATCGTGCTGCGAGTCGAAGCCGCCGGTTTCGACGTCGACCACCACCGGCAGGAACCCGCGGAACCGGGTGCACATGCGCTCCGCGTAGGCTTCGATCTGTTTGTGCATCCGGTCAGGATATCAGCGCGGGCCATGTGCCCAAAAACGCGGCAGTGGGTGCAGCCCGCCGTCGCGATCAACCCGGGGTCTTGTGCTTGTAGGCACACAGATCCCGAATCGGACATTCGGGGCATTTGGGTTTGCGCGCGACGCACACGTAGCGGCCGTGCAGGATCAGCCAGTGGTGTGCGCCGAGCTTGTATTCATCCGGCACCACCCTCACCAGTTTGTCCTCGACCGCGCGCACCGTCTTGCCGCGTGCGAGCCCGGTGCGGTTGCAGACGCGGAAGATGTGGGTGTCGACGGCGATCGTGGTTTCGCCGAACACCGTGTTCAATACCACGTTGGCGGTCTTGCGGCCGACACCGGGCAACGCTTCGAGTTCTTCGCGCGTACGCGGCACCGCGCCGCCGTGGCGCTCGATCAACAGCCCGCAGGTCGCGATGATGTTCTTGGCCTTGGCGTTGTAGAGGCCGATCGTCGAGATGTATTGCTTGAGACGCTCCTCGCCGAGGGCGAGGATCTTTTTCGGTGTATTGGCCACCGGGAACAGGCGTTTGGTGGCCTTGTTCACGCCGACGTCGGTGGCCTGTGCCGACAGGATCACCGCGACCAGCAATTCGAACGGCGTGTCGTACTTGAGCTCGGTGGTGGGATTCGGGTCGAGTTCGCGCAGGCGGCGGAAGAGTTCCGCGACGTGTTCGCGTTTCATGGGCGTTGCCCGCGCTTTGCGCGGCCGCGCGCAATGGCCGCCAGCACCTCGGCGTGGCTGATCGTCTGCGTGGGCAGCGCGGTGGGCGAGAGTGTCTCGCGTCGCCGCGCGGCGCGTTCGGCACGCTCGCGCGTGAGCCGTGCGTTGCGGGCTTCGAAACGCTTGCGTGCATCTTCGGCGCGCGCGTGTTCGTGCAGTTCCGACTTGCCCCAGCGAAACCAGCCGAGCAGCGGAATTTGCGAGGGACACACTTGCACGCAGCGGTTGCATTCGCTGCAGGCATCGAGGCGTGCGGCGCGGGCTGCGTAAAAATCGTCATGCACCAGCGCGAAGAACAGCGCTTCCGGATTCAACGTGTCCGGGCACGCCCGCGCGCAATCGCCGCAGTGGATGCAAGGTTGCTGGTTGGAGGTTTCAACGGGCATTGCGGCGCAATTCCAGCACGTCGATCGTGGGCGGGCAATCGAAGCGCAGCGGCACGCCGGTCACGCCGATGCCGGGTGTCACGAACAGCTTGCCCGTCGGCGTGTCGTAATAGCCGTTCACGTAAGGCTCGTCGCGCATCAGCATGAACACCTCGCCGGTCAGCCACGGGATGTACACCTGTCCGCCATGGGTGTGGCCCGCCATCGCCAGCGCGAAATCCACGCCACGCAAGGCCCGCAGGCTGTGCGGCTGATGCATCAGCACCAGCAGCGGTTTGTCGTGCGGCAAGGTTTTCAGGAAGCCTGTGTCGTCGCGCCCGCTCCACCAGTCGTACAGGCCGGCGAGCCGGAAGGTCGGGAAATCGATCACGCGGTGTTCGATGAATTGCACATTCGACGCCGCCATCGCGCGAACGATCTTGTGCGCCAGCGGCGGCCCCGGCAGTTCCACGTCGTGGTTGCCAAGCACCACGTAGGTGGGCTTGTTCAGATGCCGCAGGGGCGCCAGCGCGGCGGCAAGATCGTGCGGCGGGTTGTAGGTGAGGTCGCCCGCGATCAACACCATGTCGACGTGCAGCGCGTTCAATTGATCGACCATCTGTTGCAGCCTGGCGGTGCGCGTGAAGATGCCGACGTGCGTATCGGCAACGAGCGCGATGTCGAGGTCGATCGGCGCGGCGATCACGGTGCGGCGCACCACCAGCCGGTTCGGTTCCACGAAACACGCCCAGCACAACACCGCGCAAACCAGTGCGAGCGCGATCGCGCCGGTCGCACGCCAACGGCGGGACTCGCGCCACCTCAGCCAGGCCGTGAATCCCGATTGCAGCAGCAGCGGCCACAGCAGCCACGAACCGTGCAGCAACACCAGTTGCGCGAATGCCTTCAGGCGTTGCTGCGGTTCGATGTCGAAGGTCGGGTATTCCCATGCCGGCCACACGATGCAGAACACCACGATCGCGGCCAGCCACGCAGCGCGGTTCGCCCATGCGATGGTCCGTGATCGCCGCGGAATGGGAGGTGGTGTTGCCGGGATGAAATCGTTCACAGGGGGCACCAGAACGGCCATCCATGGCCCGACTTTTCGCGAAGCTCGCGCGGATTCACGGCTGGCAGGGGAGCAGGGGGCGCGGCAGCCGCTCGGGCACGCCGCGCGCCGGAACCATTGCGATGCAATCGACCGGGCAGGGCGGGATGCAGAGTTCGCAACCCGTGCACACATCCGCGATGACGGTATGCATCAACTTGCTGGCGCCCACGATCGCGTCCACCGGGCAGGCCTGGATGCACTTCGTGCAGCCGATGCAAATGTCTTCGTCGATCACCGCGACGCGCGGCGGCGCTTCGGCGCCGCACGTCGGATCGAGCGGCAGCACCGGCAGGCCGGTGATCCGCGCCAGCACACGCACGCCTTCCGCGCCGCCCGGCGGACAGCGGTTGATCGCAGCTTCGCCACGCGCGATGGCTTCGGCATACGGCCGGCAGGCCGGATAGCCGCAGCGGGTGCATTGGGTTTGCGGCAGCGCGGCGTCGATGCGCGCGACCAGCACCTCCAACGCACGCGTATCGGGCGCCGTTTCTCCGTTCATCGTCGTATTGTAGTTCGCGCCCGTGCAGACCTCTTGCGCGCGGCGCTATGCTCGCCGCTTCGCAGCCGTTGCCAGCACGGGAATCGTTCATGTCCGCACTTGCCGATCTGCGCGCCCTCGACAGCACCCAGCGGCATACCGTTGCGGCCACCTTCCTCGGCTGGACCCTGGACGCATTCGATTACTTCCTGCTGGTGATGGTGATGCCGGCGGTGGCGCAGTCGTTCCACGTCGACGTGCCGGACGTGGCTTTCGCCCTGTTGCTGACGCTGGCTTTCCGGCCACTGGGCGCGCTGATTTTCGGACGGCTGGCCGATCGTTACGGGCGCCGCCGCATCCTGATGATCGACGTGTCGCTGTATTCCGTGCTCGGGCTCGCTTGCGCGTTCGCGCCGTCGCTGATGGTGCTGCTGGTGTTGCGCTCGTTGTTCGGGATCGCGATGGGTGGCGAGTGGGGAACCGGCGCATCGCTGGCGATGGAATCGATCCCCGCGAAGTCGCGCGGCATCGTGTCGGGAATCCTGCAGTCGGGTTACCCATGCGGCTATCTGTTGTGCGCGATCGCGTACGGCTTGCTGTTCAACTCGATCGGCTGGCGCGGCATGTTCGCGCTGGGCATCCTGCCGGCGCTGCTGGTGCTGTACCTGCGCCGCAGCGTGCCGGAGTCGCCGGTGTTCGAACAACGCACGCGGGCCGGCGTGCGCCGCGGCGTGATGGAAACCATGCGTGGACGCTGGAAGCTGCTGGGTTACATGGTCGTGACCATGGCGGTGTTCAATGCCTTCAGCCACGGCTCGCAGGACGTGTACCCGACGTTCCTGAAACTCCAGATGCATTTCGACACCCACCTCACCAGCCTGTTGACGATCATCCTGAATCTGGGCGCGCTGGTCGGCGGACTGGTGTTCGGGCAGTGGTCGGAGAAGATCGGCCGGCGCCGCGCGATGGCGATCGCCTGCGTGCTGGCGCTGCCCGCGATCCCGCTGTGGAGCTACGGCGGCTCGGTGCTGCTGCTGGCGATCGGCGCGTTCTGGATCCAGGT
>DAIUEL010000012.1:23556-26973 GCA_036845145.1 Rhodanobacteraceae bacterium
GGAGCTACGGCGGCTCGGTGCTGCTGCTGGCGATCGGCGCGTTCTGGATCCAGGTCGCGGTGCAGGGCGCGTGGGGCGTGGTGCCCGGTTACTTGAACGAACTGTCGCCCGATGACGTGCGCGGCACGCTGCCGGGTTTCACCTACCAGCTCGGCAACCTTTTGGTGTCGTGGACCGCCTACGCGATGACCTCGATCGCCCACGCCCATGGCGGCGACTACGCGACCGTGCAATCGGCGTGGATCGGCGTCGTCGCGGTATTGCTGGCGCTGTTGACGTGGTTCGGGCCGGAAGCGCACGGCGCGAAGTTCGGAGTGACGCCGGAAACCGGCGACGCTAACATGCGCGATTCGTCCGCCGTTGCGGACTGAAAATCACCCTCCACAACGCCGTTCGCGCCGTGCGCGACCCGCACCCCTTGCCCAAGGGGCATGTTTCGCAACAGCCTGCCTGAATCGAGATGCTCATGCGTGCCGAAAAAAATTCCGTCGTCAGTTTCCATTACGTCGTGCGCGACGCGGCCCAACCTGCTGCCGAACCGTACGACGATTCGCGCAAGCGCGGTGAACCGCTGCTGGCGTTGCTGGGCCACAGCCAATTGGTGCCGGGCGTGGAGAAGGCGCTGACGGGACGCGAAGCCGGCGAGAAGTTCGAGATCGACGTGGCGCCGGAAGACGCCTACGGCGAACGCCAGGATGGCTTGCTGCAGCGCGTCCCGAAAAAGTATTTCCAGAACGCGCAGAAATTGAAGCCCGGGATGACCACGGTGCTGCAGACCAGGGACGGCGGCCAGCGCGTGGTCACCATCCACAAGGTCGGCATGAGCGCGATCGATGTCGATCACAACCATCCGCTGGCGGGCAAGACCCTGCACTTCGATATCGAGATCGTCGACGTGCGCGCCGCCGCGCCCGAGGAAATCGCGCACGGCCACGCACATTCCGGAGACGCACACGCGCACTGAGGCGATGCCGACAGAACTGCGGGACTTTGCTCCGAACGCTGCTTCGGGATTCGTCAATGCGCAGCGGGGGATGGCGCCGGCGCGGAAGCAACCGGCGACGAAGCACCCGCTGCGACTGGCGTGTCGTAAGTGACCGCGGGTTTGTACTTCGCGTACTGCTTCAGCAGTGCCTGGAAACCCGGATCGGGGCGGATCGGATCCAACATCGGGTCGAGCCACAGCAGCGCGGGCGAGTAAAGGATGCCGATGCCGGGAGTGGCCAAGGCCTTGGCCAGTGCCGGTACGGCGAGTTCGGGATGATGCGCCTGGGCATAACGCTGGGCGGCAGTCCCTTTGATTTGCGGGCCGTAAACCTGATCCGGATGATCGGCGAGAATCTTCAGCGATTTGGCCTCGGCATCCAACCCAGCTGCAGTCTGGCCCGCATTGATTTCCGCGTAAGCGATTTGCTGCCATTGAAACGCCAAGCCGATGCCCTGCAGCATCTTGAGCTGCGCGCGCAACACGGGTAGCGCCTCGGCGAACAGCGGCCGCGCACGGGCTTCATCGCCCATCAGCCGGTACAGGCTGGCCTGCTGCTCGACCTTGGGACCGTTGAGTGCGGGGGGAAAGTTGTCGGGTGTATCGGGGACGCTCGCGAGCAACGCGAGGGCTTCGCCGAATTTGCGCTGATAAACCAGCAAAGTGACGCGGGTGAGTTTCAACGCAGGGTCGTCACCTTCCGCGGCCGCCAATGCTCGTGGGATGTCGCCAGTGCCGAGTGCGATCGCATTGGCGTAATAGCCCTTGGCATTGAGGTTGTCCGGGTCGATCGCCAGCGCGCGCTGGAACCAGTCCTGCGCTTCGGGGTAGCGGCTGGCCATCATGCAGGTGGCACCAACCTCGTAGGCCAGCGAGGAATTGCGTGGGTCGAGGGCGAATGCCTTTTGCAGCGAGGCGATCGAATCATCGAAACGGCCTTCGCGGCGCTGCACATAGCCTTGCGCCGCCAGCGCATCGGCGTCGTTGGGTTTCAAGACCAGCGCCGCAGCGAAAGCCTGCAGTGCGCCGACGTAATCGCCGCGGCCGTAGTAGTCGCTGAAGCCAAGCGCGAGTTGCGAGGCGGCGAGCTTCGGTGCCAGCTTCAACGCCTGTTCGGCGTCGGCCTGCGCCTGTGTGCGCAGTTGCTTCACGTCCATGCCGCCGCCGCCAAACCAGGCCAGCGCGCTCTCGACCCAGGACACGCGCGCAAAGGCCAGCGCAAAACCCGGATCCTGTTCAATGGCCCGCCGGTACAACGGGATCGCCGGACGGAACTTGCTGCTGTCGTAATTGGTGCTGCCCTTGTTGGCCAGAAACTCGGCGCGGAGGAATAGGTCCATCGCGGCCTGGTTGTGGGTGGGCACCGCGGCGAGGCTGGCGGCTTCCGTGCCGGACAGTTTCGTTTGCAGTGCCGCCGCGATCTTTTCCGCCACGTCGCCCTCGACGCCGAATACGTTGTCCAGTGTGCGCTGGTAGCTCTGCGCCCAGATATGGCTGTCGCTGCGGGTGTCGATCAATTGCACGTTGACCAGCACCTCGTTGCCGGCCTTCTGCACCGAGCCTTCCAGGATCGTCGCGACGCCGAGCTGCTCGCCAATGGTTTTCAGGTCATCGGGATGGCTTTTGTATTTTTCGGTGGAGGTCCGCGAAATGACCTTGAGGTCGCCGATGTCGGCCAGCTTGGTCAGAATCAGGTCCTGCATACCGGCCACGAAGTAGGCATCTTTCTGGTCGACGTTGAGGTTCTCGAACGGCAATACAGCGATGGATTTGGCCGGGGCGGATTGCGCGGAAGCGCTTGGTGCGGAGGCGGCCGTCGTCGTGGTGGAAACCGGGGCAGCTTCCGTGGTGGCCGTGCCGGGCAGGTGCCGCACCGCGTATAGCCGCCAGCCCAGGAATGCCACGGCCAGCACCAGCATCGCGACAATGATCGCGTTGAGTTTCTGGCCGACCGAGCGATGCGATTGCGGCGGACGCGCATCCGGTGAATCGGCCGGCGCGGTGCGCCGGATACCTTCCGGCGTCAGCTCGAACACCCACGCGAACGCCACCGCCACCGGAAAACCAATCACGATGAGCAGCACGACCAGTCGCACCGACCAGTCTGGAATTTTGAAGAATGGAAAGACTTGCGTAGCGACCTGCACCAGCAACCAGCCGGCGACCACGTACGCGATGGCGACGCGCACCACGTGGCGGCGCTTCAGCTCTTCAAAGAAGCCGGGCTTATCGGTGCTCACCGCGCCGTGAGGAGTCCCCGCCGGCGACAGGCCGGCTTCCAGTGCACGCGAGTGTACCTAATCGGAACGCGGATTGCTGAGGTGGGGTGGCCCGCAGCTTGTTCGCCGTGCGAGCGTGGGTACAATCGAATCAGAAAAAGATCTTCTGCTTCTGCTTGCGATAGCGCCGCCACGCATCGATCGAGAGTCCAC
>DAIUEL010000013.1:0-26752 GCA_036845145.1 Rhodanobacteraceae bacterium
CCGCGTGGGAGATGTTCAATTCCGGGCAGTGGCTGGTGCCGACCGTCAACGGCGCCTGGTATTCGGACAAGTCGCCGCTGCTGTTCTGGCTGATCGCGGGTGGCTGGAAGATCGTCGGCGTGCACACCTGGGTGGCGCGCGTCGAGGCGCTGATCGTCGCGCTCGGGATGCTGCTGACCTTGCGACGGCTGGCGGCGCGCCTCGGAATGGATGCGCGCGGCGCCCACACTGCGATGTGGCTACTGGCCGGTTGCTTCGGCTTCGCGGTGTTCTCGACCGCGATCATGTTCGACCTGCTGCTGTCGCTCTGTGTGCTGGGCGCGCTGCACGCGCTGCTGGACCTGGACGCCGGACGCTGGTGGCGCGGCATCGGATGGCTGGGAGCAACGATCGGCCTCGGCATTCTCGCCAAGGGGCCTGTGATGTTGCTGCACATCGTCGCCGTCGCGGTGCTGGCGCCCGTATGGAGCGCCACCGCGCGCGCCCACAAGGCGCACTGGTATCTGGCACTCCTCGCGGGTTTCGTGATCGGTGTGGCGGTCGCGCTCGCCTGGCTGCTGCCGGCAGCCTGGTACGCGGGGCCCGGTTATTGGCAGCCGCTGGTCGACAAGGTCACGGGCCGGATCGCGCACAGCTTCGCGCATCGGCGCCCTTGGTGGTGGTACCTGCCGTTGGTGCCGGTGCTGCTGCTGCCGTGGGTGCTCAGCCTGCGCGCGCCTCGCGCCGCCTGGGCCGGGTTGTGGTGCGGCCGTTTCGGGCGATTCCTGTGGTGCTGGTGGGTCGTCCCGTTCGCTGCGTTCTGCGCCATCAGCGGCAAGCAGATCCATTACATGCTTCCGCTGCTGCCGGCGTGGGCGCTGGCGGGCACATGGTTACTGCAGCAAGCCGGCTCGCGCCTGCGCCCGCTGCTGTTCGGCTTGCTGGCGTTGCTGGCGACAGTCGGGATCGCCGTGTTGCCATGGCAGGCGGCCAAAACATTCGGCTATCCGGCGCAGCCCGCGATTGCCGGATTCGCGCTGATCGGCTTGATCGTCGCAGCTGGTGTGTGGCGCGTCTGGGGGCGCGAAGCGCGCGCCCTGGCGCTGTCCGCGACCGCCCTGGTTTCGGCGGCGATGCTGGCGGGTGCGCTGGCGCTGCTGCCGTCACTCGCGGTCGAATCCGAAGCGGCCTTCGTGAAGCAGGCGCTGCGTGAACATGTGGCGATCGCGACGGTCCAGTGGCACAACGGCTTGTTCGGCTACACCGGTCGTCTGCATCAACCCGTACCGTGGATCTCACGGGACCAGGTCCTCGCATGGTGCCGTGCGCACCCGGACGGCATCCTGCTGACCATGGAGCGGCATGACGAACCGGAACGCGGTGCGCCGTTCGAGACATGGCCTTATTTCCTGTCGGGAGACCACCGCATCGCCGCGTGGCATGCGGCGCAGGTGCTCGACGCCGCGCGGCACTGACCTCTGCCACGTGCAATCGCGCTGCGGCGGGATTACGCTCGGGCGGTTCCTTCGGAGATAAACATCATGCTGCGCACCCGTACGCTCTCCGCCATGATCGTCGGCGCTTTCATGACTGCCGCCGCCTTCGCTGCGCCGCCGCCCGTCAACACCCATCCGGAACTGCACGAGATCGCGGGCGCCGTGAAAGCGTCGAACCTGCACGCCACCGACGTCGCGCTGGTCGGCTTCGGCACCCGCCACACGCTTTCGACCACCACGTCGAAAACCCGCGGCATCGGCGCGGCGCGGCGCTGGGTCGCGGCGCAGTTCAATGACATTTCGAAGGGCTGCGGCGGTTGTCTTCAAATCGTGACGCCTTCACAGGTGTTCACCGGCACACGCATGCCCAAGGCCGGCGCCGAGGTGATGAACGTAGTGGCGATCCAGCGCGGCACCACCGATCCCGACCGGGTGATCGTGATGACCGCGCACCTCGACTCGCGGCGCAGCGACGTGATGGATGCGACCGGCGACTCCCCCGGCGCCAATGACGATGCGGCCGGCGTCACCGCACTGATCGAAACCGCGCGCGTGCTTTCCAAATACAAGTTCCCGGCGACGCTGGTGTATTCGGCCGATTCGGGCGAGGAGCAGGGGCTTTATGGCGGCAAGATCATCGCGCAGTACGCGGTCGACCACGGCTGGAAGGTCGAAGCCAACCTCAACAACGACATGGTCGGCAACTCGCACGGCGGCAACGGTGCCTACGACCCGCACACGATCCGGGTGTTCTCCGAAGGCACCAAGAGCAACGAAACGCTGGAGCAGGCCGCTTACCGGCGCTACCACGGTGGCGGCGTGGATTCGCCCTCGCGCAACATCGCGCGTTACATGGCGGCGCTGGCCGAGCAATATCTCGACGATTTCCATGTGCGCATGGTTTATCGCACCGACCGCTGGGGCCGTTCGGGCGACCAGGTGCCATTCCTCGAACAGGGCTTTCCCGCGGTGCGGTTGTCGGAATCGAACGAGAACTACGACCACCAGCACCAGAACGTGCGTGTCGAGAATGGCGTGCACTACGGCGATTTGGTGTCCGGCGTGGATTTCGATTACCTCGCCAACGTGACCCGTCTCGATGCGATCACGATGGCGTCGCTGGCGATGGCGCCCCCGCCGCCGTCCGACCTCACGGTGAAGGGCGCGGTCGCCTATGACACCACGTTGTCATGGAAGCCATCGCCGGGCGCGGCCAGCTACAACGCGTGGTGGCGCGAGACCACCGCGCCGCAATGGCAGCACGTGCAGAAGACGGGCGACGCCGATTCGGTGGTGCTGAAGAACATCGTCCTCGATGACTGGTTCTTCGGCGTGTCGGCGGTGAACAAGGACGGCTGGGAAAGTCCGGTGGAATTTCCCGGCTTTGCCGGTAGCTTCGCGCGTTCGCCGAAGCTCGGTCCCGACGGCAAGCCGGTCGACGAGCTGTACCCCAGTTTCGGACGGTTCGGCGGTGATGCGATCGGCCAGCCATCCTGGCGAACCGGTACGAAGTCGCAGAGCCATCCATGATGCGCGTGTTCGCCGCCGTGCTGGTGGCCGTGGGCGTGGCGCTGGGAGGCTGGTTCATCGGCAACGGCTTTGCACACCGGCACCCGAATCGATCCGTGACGGTCAAGGGGCTGGCCGAACGCAACGTCAAGGCCGACATCGCGCTGTGGCAAATCCAGTTTGCCGAAACCGGCAACGACCTGGCCGGTGTGCAAGCCACCATCCAGAAAGACGATGCGGCCATCACGGCATTCCTGCGGGACCACAAGCTCGGCGCGGACGCGATCGCGTTCCACAGCGTGCAGGTGACCGATCGCGCGGCGCGCAACTACGGCAACGACCAGTACAAGACGCGCTTCGTCGTCACCGGCACCATCATGGTGCGCACCAAGGACGTGGATGCCGTCGCGGCGGCGGCGCAGGATACCGGCACCCTGATCGCGCAGGGCGTGGTGCTGGGCAATCCGGACGGCGGTTTCAACGAAGGCCCGAACTATCTGTTCGACGGCATCAACGCCCTGAAGCCCTCGATGATCGCGGAAGCCACGAAGAATGCCCGCGCGGCGGCCGAGCAATTCGCGCGCGATTCGGGCAGCAAGCTGGGCGGCATCCTGCGTGCCAACCAGGGCGTGTTCGAGATCCTGCCGCGCGACAAGGCACCGATGCTGCAGCAGGACAAGCAGATCGACAAAACCGTGCGGGTGGTCGCGACGCTCGATTACGCGCTGGTGGATTGATCGCCGAAGACGGGCAGGGCAATCAGCGGCGTGGCTTGGCGCGATGCGTCGGCGTTGCCGACCATGGATCGTCGGGCCAGGGATGCTTCGGGTAGCGCCCCTTCAATTCCTTCTTCACTTCCGGATACGTGCGGTCCCAGAACCCGCGCAGATCCTGCGTGACCTGGATGGGCCGGCCAGCAGGCGAGAGCAGATGCAGCATCACCGGCACGCGTCCATTCGCGACGCGCGGGGTCTCGGCCAAGCCGAACAGTTCCTGCAGTTTCACCGCAAGCACGGGTGACGCGATTCCTCCATCGTCTTGCATGGCCACCGCGTAGTCGAGCCTGCGCGTCATCCCGCTCGGCACGGTGATCGCGTCGGGCGCAGCCTCGTCCAGCAACTTGCGTTGTGGCCATTCGAGCAGGTTCGCGAATGCATTCGACAACTCTTCCGCCGACAGCGCATCCAGTTTGCGCTTGCCGGCCAGCGCGGGCGCAAGCCAATGCTCGAGTGAGTCCAACAGCGTCGCGTCCGAGACATCCGGCAAGCCTGCTTCGGGCATGACCCGATGCAACCACGCGGCGCGCGCGCGCAACCGGACCGCCGCGTCGCTCCACGGCAGCGCGGCGAGGCCGCGCATGCGGATGCTGGCGAGCAACGCGGGCAGTGCATCGTCCGGGCCGGCCGGCACCGCGCGCCGTTCCAGCACGATGGCATCGAAGCGGCGTTCCTCGAAAGCCTCGACCGCCTCGTTCGCGTTCATCCGCACCACGCGTTCGCGTTTGAAGCGCTGTGGGTAATCGCGTTCCAGCAGCGCGGGCTCGAATGGCGCGGCGGTCAGCACCAAACTGTCGCGCGCGTCGAAACGCGCTTCGGTGACGACGAGCCAGGGCTCGCCGAAGAGCATGGATGCTTCATGCAGGCGCGCGCCGCGGCCGTTGGCGAGCCGGTAGCGGCGCGGATCTTTTTCGTCCTGCCTGGCGACGCGGTCCGGAAATGCGTGCAGCAGCAGGTTGCCGACCGCCAGCGCGTCCGGCGTGCCGCTGGCGCCATGGCGCACGCCGAGGCGCTTGCGCCAGCCACGCGCCGCCTGTTGGACGGCAGACAACGCGCCCGCATCGGCATCGCGTACCACGCGCGCACCACCGTCGCGCCAGCGGTGCAACGCGTCGATGCGCGCGCGCAGATCGTCGTTGAATTCGCCGCGCAATGGCGAGCGTGCATCCAGGAGCGCCAGCAGGTCGGCGACCAACGCACGCAGCCCGTCGGGTGCCCGCAGCGCGGCCGCCGCCATTCGCGGATTCGCGCCGAGTTGCAGCATGTCGCGCCCCAGCGGCGTGATGCGCAGGTTGGCATCGATGGCGCCGAGTCGTTGCAGCGATTCGCGCCCCGCGGCCAGCGCGCCCGCGGGCGGTGCGTCCAGCCAGCGCAGTGCCGTCGCATCGGCGCCGACACCCCATGCCGCGATCTCCAATGCCAGTCCAGACAACTCGGCCTGCGCGATTTCGGGCGTGCGCGACGCTTCGAGGCGGCGGCTCTCCGGCCACAGCCGGTAGGCGACACCGGGCGCGACGCGCCCTGCGCGACCCGCGCGTTGGTCGGCGGACGCCTGGGAGATGTTCACGGTCGCGAGCCGCGTGAAACCCGAGTTCGGATCGAAGCGCGGTTCGCGCGCCAGCCCCGCGTCGATCACCGCGCGCACGCCCGGCACGGTGATGGAAGACTCGGCCACGTTGGTGGCTAGGATCACCCGGCGCGTGCCGGCGTCGGCGGGCGCCAACGCGGCCTGCTGATCGGCCAGCGCAAGTTCGCCGTGCAGCGGCAGGATCTCCACGCCCGGAATGGATTCGATCAGCATCCGCTGCGCCTGCGCGATTTCGCGCCGACCCGGAAGGAACGCCAGTACGCCACCGTCCGTTTCCGCGAGCGCCGTTTGCACGACGCGGCGCAAGTGCGCGGCTTCATTTTCGCCGCGACGCAGCGGCGGGTATTCGATGCGCACGGGAAAGGCGCGGCCCTCGCTGCGAAGGACCGGCGCGTCCATCCATTCGGCGACGCGCGAACCATCCAGCGTCGCCGACATCACCACGATGCGAAGATCCGGACGCAATCCGGCCTGGACGTCCAGCGCCAACGCCGCGCCAAGGTCGCCGGGCAGGTGCCGCTCGTGGAATTCGTCGAAGACGATCGCGCCGACCTCCGGCAATTCCGGATTGTCCTGCAGCATGCGCGTCAGGATGCCCTCGGTGACGACTTCGATCCGTGTTGCCTCGGAGACGCGCGACTCGAAGCGGATGCGATAACCGATCGTCCGTCCGACCGCTTCGTTGCGTTGCGCGGCCATGAATTCCGCCGCCGCGCGCGCGGCGATCCGGCGCGGCTCCAACATCACGATCTTCCTGCCGGCCAGCCACTTTTCGTCGAGCAGCGCCGGTGGCACTCGCGTCGTCTTGCCGGCGCCGGGCGGTGCTTCCAGCACCAGCCGCGGGTGCGCGCGCAGGCTGTCGCGGATCGCGGGCAGCAGCGGCGCAATGGGAAAATCGTTGGCTTCGACGTGCATCCGGGGATTGTAGGCGTCGGCCTTGCAGCGGTCACAAGCTCGATTCGATTCCCGCGCTGCGCGTGGCCCCGGAATGGCGAAGTTTGTCAGGCTTTCCCGATAAACTCGCCGCATCCTGCGCTCGCCCTACGGGCCATTCGCTTTGCGAAGATTGGCTCCGGCCAGCCTGCCTCCGCCTTCGCAGCCCGATTTCCGATTCCCGAACCAGCCATGCACCTGATCGATATTGGCGCCAATCTCACCCACGAATCTTTCCGGCGGGATTTCGACGCCGTGCTGGACCGCGCGCGCAGGGCTGGCGTGGAACGGATGATCGTCACCGGCGCGTCGCGCGAGGGTAGCGAACACGCGCTGGCGCTGGCGCATGGGCATCCGGAAATGTTGCACGCGACAGCCGGCGTGCATCCCCATCACGCTGGTGATTACGGCGCGGAAACCGATGCGCTGCTGCGCACCCTCGCGCGCGAACCGGAAGTGGTCGCGGTCGGCGAAACCGGTCTTGATTACTTTCGCGACTTGTCACCGCGGCCCGCACAACGCGCGGCGTTCGAGAAACAACTCGCGATCGCGGTGGAGCTCGGCATGCCGCTGTTCCTGCACCAGCGCGATGCGCACGATGATTTCCTCACGCTGCTGAAGTCTGCGCGCGACCAAGTGCCCGCCGCCGTGGTGCATTGCTTCACCGACGATCGCCGTGCGCTGTTCGATTACCTCGACCTCGACTGCCATGTCGGCATCACCGGCTGGATCTGCGACGAGCGCCGCGGCACGCATCTGCGCGAACTGGTGCGATCGATCCCCGCGAACCGACTGATGCTGGAGACCGACGCGCCGTATCTGTTGCCGCGCGACATCCGGCCGCAGCCTTCGGATCGCCGCAACGAGCCGATGTACCTGGCGCACATCTGCGAGGCCGTGGCGCGGGAACGCGGCGAAACGCCGGAAGCCGTCGCTGAACAAACCAGCGCGAACGCCCGGGCGTTTTTCGGGATCGAACGATAGGCGGGAGAAGCCAGCGATCCCGCCACCGAATCCCGGAGCGCGGGTGACACCCGCCCTACACGCGTCCCGCGCGGACCGCGAGCGTCCAGCGCACCGGCCGCACGCGTTCGGGTTCGTGCCACGCCGCCGCCAGTGCTTCCGCAACCGACGCGACGGCGTCATCGCCGGTGGCCTTCAGGTATTTCTGCGCGGCTGACCACGAGGTCAGGTAGGCCAGCAGTTGCGACAGGTTCCATTCGACCCGCATCTCGAAGGCGGGCGCCTCGACCGATGCGAACGGCAATGCCAGCGAGGCGTAGCCCTCGTCCACGAGCTGCCGTTCCGGCGACCAGTAGGTACCCAGGATGCCCTCGTACAAATGCGCGATCACGGCATCGACCGCGGGCGTCACGCTGCAGTGGGCGTAACACCAGGCGACGAACAGGGCGCCCGGAACGGCGACGCGTTGCACTTCCCCGATGAACGCCGCGAGATCGAACCAGTGCAGCGCCTGTGCGACGGTGATGGCGTCAACGGACCGATCCGCGATCGTGGTGTGCTCGGCGGTTTCGTTGCGGTAATCGATGCGCGGATCCGCGACTGCATTGCCGAGCTGCTTCTGACTCGGATCGGTGGCGACCACCTGCTCGAAGCGCGTGGCGAGCGCGACGCTGGCCTGCCCGTTGCCACAGCCGGCGTCCCACGCGCAATTGCGTGCGGGCGCCTCGGCCGCGATCCAGTCGAACAGCGCAGCGGGATAGTGCGGGCGCGCGCGCAGGTACAAATCGGAATGCCCCGAGAAAAGATCCTTGAAATTCATCCGGGTGTTCTCCCTGATGTGGCGCGGCGTTCGATCACGCGATGGCCGCCGGGCGCAAGATCGCCGAGCGCATGCTCGCCGATGCGCGTGCGGATCAGGCGCAGCGTCGGCAGGCCCACCGCCGCGGTCATGCGACGCACCTGGCGGTTGCGACCCTCGCGGATCGTGAGTTGCAGCCACGCATCCGGCACGGTTTTGCGGAAGCGCACGGGCGGGTCGCGCGGCCACAAGCCTTCGGGCGCATGCGGCAATACGCGCGCTTCGGCGGGACGCGTGAGGCCATCGTTCAGGGCCACGCCGCGGCGCAGGTGTTGCAGCGCGCCTTCATCCGGCGTGCCTTCCACTTGCACCAGATACGTTTTCGGCTGCTTGTGGCGCGGATCGGTGATGTGGTGCGCGAGCGCACCGTCGTCGGTCAGCAGCAACAAACCTTCCGAATCCCGGTCCAGCCGTCCGGCCGGATACACCTTCGGCGGCAGGTCGAAGTCGGCCAGCGTGCGTCGCGGTTGCGCACTGCGGTCGGTGAACTGGCACAACACGTCGAACGGCTTGTTGAACAGGATGAGCATGCCCATCCTCCGGAACTCAGTGGACCGTTGCGGCACTCGCCGGCCGGGATGAAGTGGCCGCTGGCGCGACACTATTCGCCGATGCCGGGTCCTCCGCAAGTCCTGCATCCGGCGCGGTGACCACGTAGCCGCGCGCCTTCAGCGCCGCAAGGTAACCGTCGGGCGCCAGCAGGTCGTGCATCGGCAGCACCGCGAAGGTTTGCGCATTCGCCGCCAGCGCCGCATCGGCCGCGGCCAGCCACGTTGCTTGGATCCGGCGTGGCAAGTTGTCGATGCCGAGCGACTTGGCGAAACCCGCGCCGGTGATCGCGGACTGGCAGGTACCGCGCCAGGCGCTTTCGGGCACGGTCCGCAGCGTTTCGATGTCGCCGGTGGCCCAGGCGTTGGCGCGCGCGCGGAAGTTCGGCAACTCGCGTTCGACCGCATCCAGCACCACGCGCAGGCAGGCGATGCCATCGGGGCCGGCAGCCGTGAATGCCTTCACCGCCTGCCGCGGTTCCTTGACCTCCAGCGTGGTATCCGGTTTGACGGTCTTGACGCCGTGCTCCTTGGCCAGCTTTGCAATGGTGTCGGTCACCTCGCCGTCGCCATGCAGGCCGTTCACCCTCAGCGCCTGCTTCATCAACTTGCCGGCCGCGAGCAGCGGGCGATAGCGCTCGATCGAATAGTCGTCGCCGAAGTAGCGCTCCCGCGCGTAGTACCAGCGCGCGTAGACATCGGGGGGCAGGACATCGTGCAGGGTCTTGCCGTCTGGATTGCGCTGCGCGCGATAAATGGAAGGCAGCAGGAACAGCTTGCCGAACCAGTTGGTATCCACCTTCAATTTGACGCCGGGCGATTCCAGCACTGCCTGCGAAGCCGCGATCGTCTGCGCGACCTGGTTCGAACGCCACTCGATGCTGGCCGGCAAAATCGATACCACGCCGAGTATCCACAGCACGTGGTCGCCGCGCGTCACCTTCCACAAACCCGGGCCGGGCACCACGCCGGTCACGTTGATCGCCTGCAAGGTGACGATCGATGAAGCCGGTGCAGGTTGCGCCGACGCGATCCCTGCGGAACTGGCGGCGGGTGCTGTCTGCGCCAGCGCCGAAGACGGCGCAACGATTGCCGCAACCGCGGCGACAAGTCCCGCTTGCAGCCATCGTGCACGCCGGATCATTTTTGAAAAGACGCCGCGATGACGTGGCTGCATGCAGAATCCTCGTTCGATGGATTGCGCCGCAAGCGGGCGGCATGACCTGCCACTGACCATGGACGGCGGCGACAGTTCCGGCGCCTCCGCGATGTCTGCGTGGAATGCAGAGCTTATGCGGTTTGGCCGGTGGCCGGAATCCGTCTTGCTAAGCTCGAAAGCTTCAGTGCCGATGCGAGGATCGCATGACCGAATCCGCCGACAGCATCCCCGAATTCCTGCCGCACGACGGTCCCTTGCGCGAAGACGTGCATCGGCTCGGCATCCTGGTGGGCCGGATGCTGGCAGAGCAGGAAGGCGAGGCGTTCTATCGGCGTGTCGAAGATGTCCGCACCGCGGCGATCCAGCGTCGTCGCGAAGGCCAGGCGGTGGATCGTCTCGCCGAATCGCTCGCAGGGTTGGACGCAGCCGATGCAGAAGCATTGGCGCGCGCGTTCTCGGCGTGGTTCCAGGCCGTCAACACCGCCGAACGCGTGCACCGCATCCGCCGCCGTCGCGCCTACCAGCTTGCCGGCGCCGCGCCGCAGCCGGAATCGCTGGCCGACGTGCTGGCGTCGCTGAAGGCGCGTGGCGTTCCGGCTGGAGAATTGCTGGACTGGCTCGAACGCATGGATATCGAGCCGGTGTTCACCGCGCATCCGACCGAGGCCGTGCGTCGCTCGCTGCTGGAGAAGGAGCAGGCGATCGTGCAGGCGCTGGTCGAAGGCTTCGATGCCTCGCGCACGCCGCAGGAACGCGCGGTCGATCACCAGCGCCTCTTGACCGCGCTCACCGCGAGCTGGCAGACCGCCGAAGCCTCGGCGGTCCGGCCCAGCGTGCAGGACGAATTCGAACACGTGAGCTTCTATCTCGCGAGTCCGCTGTACCGCGTGCTGCCGGTGTTCTACGAATCGCTGGAACACGAACTCGAACGTGTGTACGGCGTCGCGCCCGAGCTGCCGCGGCTGCTGCGCTTCGGTTCGTGGGTGGGCGGCGACATGGACGGCAATCCCAACGTGGGCGCCGCCACCATCCGCGAAACGCTGCGCGCGCAGCGGGCGATGGTGCTGGTGCGCTATCAGGCCGAATGCACGCACCTGGAGCGACTGCTCAGCCAGACCGACGATCGCGCGCAGGTTTCCGATGCGCTGCGCCGGCGGCTGGACGATTATCGCGAACGGCTGCCGCAAGCCGCTGCCGCGATCCGCCCGCGCCACGCGAACATGCCGTATCGCTGCCTGCTCACCTTGATGCGCGCGCGGTTGGTCGCCACCGGCAACGAGGCGGCGGAACGTTACGCCAACGTGGCCGGATTCCAGGCTGACGTGGCGCTGATTGCCGAAAGCCTCGCCGCGCACAAGGGCGAACACGCCGGGTTGTTCGGCGTGCGCCGGTTGCTGCGGCGCGTGCGCACCTTCGGCTTCCATCTGGCGCGGCTGGACGTGCGACAGGATGCGCGCGTCCATGACGATGTGCTCGCGGTGTTGCTGGATGATCCCGAATGGGCTGGCCGACCGGTGGGCGATCGCGCGACGCGTCTGCGTGGATTGGCGTCGGGACAAGACGCCTTCACCGTGCACGAGGATCCGGCCGCAACAAGCCTGAAGGCGGTATTCGCGACGCTGGCCGAGGCGCGTCGCGATTACGGTCCCGACGCCACCGGACCCTACATCATCTCGATGGCACGCTCGGCCGCCGACGTGCTGGCCGTTCTTGCGCTGGCGCGCGACGGCGGCCTCACCGAAGACGATGGCGTGCCGCTGGACATCGCGCCACTGTTCGAAACGGTCGACGACCTCAAACAGGGCGCTGCGACGTTGCGCGCGCTGCTGGACGATCCGGTCTATCGTGAACATCTGTCGCGCCGCGGCGATCGCCAGTTGATCATGCTCGGCTACTCCGACAGCGCCAAGGATGGCGGCATCCTTGCCGCGCGCTGGGCGTTGCAGCGCGCACAAGTGGAACTGCTGGAGGTGGCGCGCGAAGCCGGCATCGGCCTGACGTTTTTCCACGGCCGTGGCGGATCGGCCAGCCGCGGCGGCGGCAAGGTGACGCCGGCGCTGATGGCGGCGCCGCGCGGCGCGGTGGCCGGTCGCCTGCGCGTCACCGAGCAGGGCGAGGTGATCCACCGCAAATACGGCATCCGCGCGTTGGCGCTGCGCAACCTTGAACAGACCGTCGGCGCGGTACTGCGTGCCAGCCTGCGTCCGCGCGATCCGGAACCGCGCGAGCAATCGTGGCGCGAACGCATGACGGTGCTGGCGCAGCACAGCCGCGAGGCCTATCGCGCGCTGGTCGAGCGTCCGGGCTTCGTCGATTACTTCCGCGCCGCCACGCCGATCGACGTGATCGAGCGGATGACCATGAGCTCGCGCCCGGCCAGCCGTCGCAGCATGCGCGGCGTCGAGGACCTGCGCGCGATCCCCTGGGTGTTCTCGTGGACGCAATGCCGTTCCATCGTCACCGGCTGGTACGGCCTCGGCAGCGCGCTGGAACGCGGCGCCGACGCATTCGGCGAAGCGGAACTGGCGGAGATGGCGCGCGAGTGGCCGTTTTTCGCGAACGTGCTGGACGACGTGGAGATGCTGCTGGCCAAATGCGATCTCGGGATTGCCGAAGCGTTCTCGAAACTGGCAGGCCCCTTGCACGCCGGGTTCTTCGGGCTGATCGATGAAGAGTTCGTGCGCACCCGCCAGTGGCTGCTCAAGTTGAAGGGCAGCGACACCTTGTTGCGTGACGATCCGCGCCTTGCGATGTCGATCCGGCTGCGCAATCCGTATGTCGATCCAATGAGCCTGCTGCAGGTGGACCTGCTGCGGCGCTGGCGCGCCGGTGGTGGCAATGACGACGCGCTGTTGGGTGCTCTGGTCGCCTGCGTCAATGGGGTGTCGCAGGGGCTGCAGAACACCGGTTGAGCCGCTTTCGGGTCACGCGCGGCGGCCTCGGCGTCTGGACATGTATTCACGGCTGTCCGTCTGAGGTTCATCGATAGTCATTGGGATCGCAACCGCATTGTCAAGGATGCTTGACAGCGGCGAAATCGCCCTCTAGTCTCGCATGTCAAGTCAACTTGACATGGCGCAGATGTTCGCAGCGAGCCTGGGGAGAAGGATGCCGATGGACAAGATGAGCGAGTGGCCCAAGTGGCAGCGCTGGAGCGTCTGGCTGTCGAGTTGGGCGCTGTACGTCGCCGGCGTTGCCGTGCTGCTGATGTTTCACAACTTCCTGGTGCAGGGCCTCGCACTGGCGCTGCTGTGCGTGGGCCTGGTTTTACTCACGTATTCGTCCAAGGCCGTGCTCAACGAGCGCATGCGCAAGGTGGACCGCTGGTATGTGCGCGTGCTGTTGCCGACCTTCGTCGTCTACATGGTGCTGATGCTGGACGTCTGGCCGATGTATTCCCGCATCGAGGCGCCGTGGCTGAAGGTCATCGTGGTGCTGCTGCCGTTGCTGCCGCTGGCGGTCGTGGTGTGGGCGATGATGCGGTACATGGCGCGTTGCGACGAGCTGGAACGTCGGCAGCAACTGGAAGCGGTCGGTGTCGCCGCGGCCGTGGTCAGTCTGGTCAGCTTCGCACTCGGCCTGCTGGCCGCCACCAAGTTGATCGCGGTGAACGGTGCGCTGGTGCTGCTGTTGATCTTCCCGGCGTTGTGCATCGTGTACGGGGTGGTGTGCGCCTGGAGCAAATGGCGCTGGCGTGGGCGATGAAGAACCGCGTGCGTGAATTGCGCGAGGCGCACGGCTGGTCGCAGGGTGCGCTGGCGGAGCACCTGGATGTGTCGCGCCAGACCATCAACGCGATCGAAACGGGCAAGTACGACCCCAGCCTGCCGCTGGCCTTCAAGCTGGCGCGGCTGTTCAAGCAACGCATCGAATCGATGTTCGACCCGGATGAGGAACGCTGAATGAAGATGAATTCGCGCATGCTTCTGCGCATCGCGGTCGTGGTGATCGCGCTGGCCGTATTCGGCTGGAGCCAGTGGGGCAAGCAGCGCGCCCACGAAGATTCCGCACCCGCGATCGCCAGCGCGCCCGCCGTCGCGGCGTCCGCCCCCGCACCCGCCAGGCCGGTGAAGCCGGCGCCGCCCACCACCATCGCGGTGGGCACGCTCACGTTGACGGCCTGCGAGTTGAAGCAACCCAACTCCGCTGCCACCACGCCCGCGTTCTGCGCGAAGTTTCCGGTGCCGGAGAACCGCGCCGATCCCGAGTCGCGCAAGGTCGACTTGAAGCTCGCGATCCTGAAGAGCGATTCCGCGGTGCCGGAGAAAGACCTGGTGGTGTACCTCGCCGGCGGCCCCGGCGAATCCGCGATCCAGACCTACCCGCAAATCGGCGGCGCGTTCGCGCCGTTGCGGAAACACCACGACGTGCTGCTGCTCGACCAGCGCGGCACGGGCGATTCGAATCCGCTCGATTGCCCGATCATCGCGAAGCAGATGAAGCAACTCGGCGACGCCGACCTCACGCCGGCCCAGCGCGCCGAGCGCGTCGGCGAGTGTGCCGCGGAAGTCCAGAAAAAATCCGATCCGCGTTTCTACACTACCACCGACGCTGTCGCGGACCTCGAAGCCGTGCGGAGCGCACTGGGCGCGCCGAAGCTGGATCTGATCGGCGTGTCGTACGGTACACGGATGGCCCAGCACTACGCCGCGGCGCACCCCGATGTCGTGCGCAGCATCGTGCTGGACGGCGTGGTGCCGAACCAGATGGTCCTCGGCGAAACCTTTGCCGAGGCGCTGGAACGTTCGCTGAAACTGCAGGCGGCGGCGTGCAGCGCGACCCCCGCGTGCAAGCAGGCGTTCGGCGACTGGTATGCCACCCTGCAGCAGTTGCACGCCAAGCTGAAGAACGAGGCGCCGCAGCAGGTCACGTTCGAAGACCCATATAGTTACAAGCCTGTCACGAAAACGCTTACCGCCGCCAACCTGGTGGGCGTGGTGCGGCTGTTTTCCTACAGCGCCCTGACGGCGGCATTGCTGCCGCTGGCGATCGACGAGGCCTCACGTGGCAACTATGCGCCGCTGATGGGGCAGTCGAAGTTGCTGAGCAGCAGTCTTTCCGAATCCATGCAGGGCGGGATGCAGTTGTCGGTGATCTGCACCGAGGACGCGCCGTTGATGAAGCCGCGCCCGCAGGATGCGGACTTGTTGCTCGGCACCAGCCTCGTCGACGGCTTGGGCGCCGAATGCAAGGCCTGGCCGCACGGCCCGATGCCGAAGGATTTCCACGCGCCCTTCAAGTCCTCCATTCCGACCCTGCTGATCTCGGGCGAACGCGACCCGGTGACTCCGCCCGCGTACGCCGAAGAGGTGCTGCAGGGTTTGACGGACGCGCGCTCGCTGGTGGTGAAGGGACTCGGCCATGCCGAGCCGATGCATGCCGGCTGCATGCCCGACCTGGTGGAACAGTTCGTCACCGATTTGCAACCCGGGAAGCTGGATGCGCGCTGCCTCGACAAGATCGGGCCGGTTCCGGCGTTCGTGAATTTCAACGGAGCTGCGCCATGATCGAAGTGAAGAATCTGCACAAGGCGTTCGGCAAGGTGAAGGCTGTGGATGGCGTTACCTTCACCGCGCGCGACGGCGAGATCACCGGCTTGCTGGGGCCGAATGGCGCCGGCAAGACCACCACTTTGCGGATGCTGTACACGCTGATGAAACCCGATTCCGGGCAGGTGCTGGTGGACGGCATCGATGCCGCGGTGGATCCGATCGCGGTGCGGCGCGGGCTCGGCGTGCTGCCCGATGCGCGCGGCCTGTACAAGCGCCTCACCGCACGCGAGAACATCGAATATTTCGCGCGCCTGCACGGCATCGAGACGCAGACGCTGCAGCAGCGCCGCGAGAAGCTGGTCGATGCGCTGGAGATGCGCGACATCCTGGATCGCCGCACCGAAGGTTTCTCGCAAGGCCAGCGGGTGAAGACCGCGATCGCGCGTGCACTGGTGCACGACCCGAAGAACGTGATCCTGGACGAACCCACCAACGGCCTCGACGTGATGGCGACCCGCGGCCTGCGTGCCTTCATGCGCAACCTCAAGGCGGAAGGCCGCTGCGTGCTGTTCTCCAGCCACATCATGCAGGAGGTCGCAATGCTGTGCGACCGCATCGTGGTGATCGCGGCCGGTCGCGTGGTCGCCGACGAATCGCCCGACGCGCTGCGCGCGCAGACGGGCGAAGCCAATCTCGAGGACGCGTTCGTGAAACTGATCGGCAGTGAAGAAGGACTCGCGGCATGAAACCGACCCTGACGGTGTGGTTGAAGGAAGTCCGCGAAAACCTGCGCGACAAGCGCACGGTGTTCAGCGCGCTGATTTACGGGCCGCTGATCGGGCCGGTGATGTTCGTGGTGATCATGAATGCAATCGTCGGCCACGAGATGAAGAAGGCCGAAGGGCCGCTCAAGGTTCCGGTAATCGGCGCCGAGCACGCGCCCAACCTGGTCGGCGCCTTGAAACGGTGGGGACTGGAGCCGCAGCCGCCGGTCGCCGATCCCGACAAGGCCGTGCGCGACCGCGACGCCGACGTGGTGATGCGCATTCCCGCCGGTTACGCCAAGGCGTGGTCGAAAGGCGAGCCGGCGCAGGTCGAGGTGATTTTCGACGCCTCGCAACAGAACAGCGGCACGCCGACCAAGCGGCTGGAGGGCATGCTGAAGCGCTACAGCAGCGAACAGGGCACGTTGCGGCTGCTGGCGCGCGGACTGTCGCCCAGTATCGCCGCGCCGATCGTCGTCAGCGAACGCGATCAATCCACGCCGCAGTCGCGCGCGGGCATGGCCTTGAGTTTCCTGCCGTACTTCTTCGTGATCGCGGTGTACATCGGCGGCATGTATCTGGCGATCGACCTGACCGCGGGCGAGCGCGAACGGCAATCACTGGAGCCACTGTTCGCCAATCCGGTGGCACGCTGGCGGATCCTGGCCGGCAAGCTCGGGGCGATCTGCTCGTTCTCCCTGGCCAGCCTGGTGCTGACGGCGATCGGCTTTTCCGTTGCCGGACATTTGATGCCCGCCGAAAAGCTGGGGATGGTGTTCGATCTGGGGCCAAGTTTCATCATTGATGCGATCCTGCTGGAACTGCCGCTGATCGCCTTCTTCGCGGTACTGGAAACCCTGGTCGCCGCCTTCGCCAAGAGCTACCGCGAGGCCCAGACCTATCTCGGCCTGTTGATGATCGTTCCGATCATCCCCTCGATGATGATGGGCTTCCTGCCGGTAAAGCCTGCGCACTGGATGTATGCGGTGCCCTTGCTGGGTCAGCAGATCGGCATCAGCGACCTGCTGCGCGGCAATCCGGTGTCGGCGGGCGACATCGGCATCGCGCTGGTGTGTGGGTTCGCGCTGGCGTTCGTGATCGGGATCGGCACTGCGTTCGTCTACCGCAGCGAGCGGCTGGCGATTTCGGCGTGAGGCTTTGATTCCCGCTGCCTCGGGGAGAAGGGTGGCGCGCAGCGACGGGTGAAGGTTCGGGTTCGCGCAGTGCTGACGCTTCGTCGTACCCTCACCCCGTGCCCTCTCCCGGCGGGAGAGGGAGAGTGATCGTCGCGCTGCGCGCGGGACAATGGTATTTGAATGGCGCGGCCCAAAAACAAAATGCCCCGAGAGCCAGGGGGGAGCTCTCGGGGCGGGCGATGCCAAACCTGGGGAGGGGTTTGACACCGGGGGTTCGCTCAGGGAGGTGAGTGAACCGGGACGCCGTTGCGTGCGTCCGAAGCTTAGATGGGGCCCACAGGGGGAAGTTCAAACTCTTTTTCCCGGGGAATTTAGACTCCGTTCATTCGCCGGTTCGCGCATGACTTCCGGCCTACGTTTGGACGGCCAAACCGAAGGCTTGGTGAGTAACTGTTGTGGAAAGTCAGGTCATGGATGGCCGTTCTGGTGCGTGGCTTCCGAGGTGTTGCGGCTGCGGCAACGCTGGACGAGACCGCCTTCATGGACGAACGCAAAATCAATGCGCTTCGTTCCAGTTGGCGCCGGTTCCGATGTCGACCAGCAGCGGCACGCTGAGTTCCGCGGCGCCTTGCATACGCATCCGGACGCCTTCGCGGATGGCTTCCACCGCGTCCACGCGCACCTCGAACACCAGTTCGTCGTGCACCTGCATCAGCATGTGGGCGTCGTCGTCACGTTTTCCTAACCAATCGTCGATCGACACCATGGCGCGTTTGATGATGTCTGCGGCGGTGCCTTGCATCGGCGCATTGATCGCGGCGCGCTCGGCGCCGGCGCGTTGCGCAGCATTGCGCGACCGCAGTGCGTCGAGGTAAAGCCGCCGTCCGAACAGGGTCTCCACGTACCCATCGCGGCGTGCCTGCTCGCGGGTCGAATCCATGAATGCCTTCACGCCGGGATAACGTTCGAAATAACGCTGCACGTATTCGGCCGCTTCGCCGCGCGGAATCCCGAGCCGTTGCGCGAGGCCGTGCGCACTCATGCCGTACATCAAACCGAAATTGATCATCTTTGCGACACGCCGGTGTTCGGCCGCCACTTCGTCCACCGCCACGCCGAACACCTCGGCCGCGGTGGCGCGGTGCACGTCCTGGTCGTGCTGGAAGGCGCGGGTGAGGCCGGGGTCGCCCGACATGTGCGCCATGATCCGCAGTTCGATTTGCGAGTAGTCCGCGGCCAGGACCCGCCAGCCTTCCGGAGCGATGAACGCCTCGCGGATGCGCCGGCCTTCCTCGTTGCGGACCGGGATGTTCTGGAGATTGGGATCGGTCGACGAAAGCCGGCCGGTCGCGACGGCGGCCTGGTTGTAGCAGGTGTGCACGCGGCCGGTGCGCGGGTTGACCATTTCCGGCAGCTTGTCGGTGTAGGTTGAACGCAGCTTTGCCAGTTGCCGGTAATCGAGGATCATCCGCGGAAGTTCGTGCTGGTCGGCGATCGCTTCCAGCGCTTCCTCGTTGGTCGAAGGTTGCCCGGTCGGTGTTTTCAGTTTTGCCGGCAGGCCCAACTCCTCGAACAGCAATGCCTGCAATTGCTTGGGCGAATCGACGTTGAACTCGTGCCCGACGATTTTCTGCATCCCGCCTTGCAGCGCGAGCATCCGTTTGCCGAGTTCCTGGCTCTGCAGGCGCAGCGCAGCCACATCGATCAACACGCCGCGCTGCTCCATCCGCGCCAGCACCGGCACCAGCGGCATCTCGATGTCGGTGAACAATTTTCGTTGCGAGGGCTGCGCCTCGAGCTGCGGCCACAACGCGTGATGCAGGCGCAACGTGACGTCGGCATCCTCGGCCGCGTAGTCGCGGGCTGTGTCGAGACCGACTTGTGAAAACGGGATCTGCCTTGCGCCCTTGCCGGCGACGTCTTCGTAGTGGATGGTGTCGTGGTCGAGCCAGCGCTTGGCCAGCGTGTCCATGTCGTGGCGATTCGCGGTCGCGTTCAGCACGTACGACTCCAGCATCGTGTCGAATGCGACCCCGCGCACAGTGATGCCGTAGTTCGACAGCACGTTGCAGTCGTACTTGGCGTGCTGGCCGACCTTGGGCCGCGTGCGGTCTTCAAGGATCGGCTTCAATGCCGCCAACGTGTCGTCGAGGCGAAGTTGCGGCGGCGCGCCGGGATAGTCGTGCCCGACCGGGATGTAACACGCGTTGCCGGTTTCGGTCGAGAACGAAAGCCCGACAAGGTGCGCCCGCATCGGATCGAGCGAAGTCGTTTCGGTGTCGAAGGCGACGAGGGCCGCGCTGCGCAGCTTGGCAAGCCAGGCGTCGAGTTGCTCCCGTGTGGTGACGAGCTCGTAGCGCGTAACGCTGGGGATTGCGAGGGGCTGGGGAGTTGATGACTGGAAGGTTCCTTGAGGTGGAACCAGTGTGGCTTCGACTTCGCCGGACCGCGCGGTGGCGGGACCGGCGCGGGCTGCCCCTCGTCCCTCGTCCCCCGTCCCCCGTTCCGCTCCATCCAGCTCCTTCAACGCCTGCCGGAACTCATACCGCGCATACAGCTCGCGCAATGCTTCGACATCGCGCTCGCGCAACAGCAGGTCGGCGGGACCGTGATCCAGCACGACGTCGGTCTTGATGGTCGCGAGCTGGCGCGACAGCGGCAATTGCGCCAGCGCCGCCCGCAGGTTCTCGCCGATCTTGCCGCCGACTTTGCCGGCGCTGGCGATCACGCCGTCGAGCGTGCCGTATTCGTTCAGCCACTTCGCGGCCGTCTTGGGGCCGCACTTCACCACACCCGGAATGTTGTCGATCGAATCGCCCATCAACGCCAGGTAGTCGATGATGCGCTCCGGCGACACTCCGAACTTCGCGATCACGCCATCGCGATCCAGGCGGGTGCGGCTCATGGTGTTGACCAGCGTCACGCCCGGCCGTACCAGTTGCGCGAAATCCTTGTCACCGGTGGAAACCTCCACTTCGATCCCGTCCGTCGCCGCACGCGTGGCCAGCGTGCCGATCACGTCGTCGGCTTCCACGCCCGCGACGCGCAGGATCGGAAAGCCCAATGCCTCCACGATCTTCATCATAGGTTCGACCTGGGCACGCAGGTCGTCCGGCATCGGCGCACGATTGGCCTTGTATTCGGCGTACAAGTCGTCGCGGAAAGTTCGCCCGGGCGCGTCGACCACGAATGCGGCGTAATCGGGTTTTTCGTTCAGTGTCGCGCGCAGCATATTGACCACGCCGAACAGGGCGCCGGTCGGTTCGCCCGCGGCGTTGGTCAGCGGTGGCAACGCATGGAACGCGCGATACAGATAGCTGGAACCATCGATGAGCGTGAGTTTGGCCATCCGCGGATTGTCGCATGCGTTGTCGCATGCACGCTGCGCTCACGCGGTACGTGTATGCTGATCCGGACTGTCGCTTCGGGAGACGGACCGTGAAAGCGCTCGTATGGTTTTCCGCTTGTGCGTTGCTGTCTGGCGCGCCCGCCGCGCAGGCACAGCAGGTGCTCGCGGCTTCGTCGACGGCGCTACCACCGGGTTCTGCGCTGCCGCCGCCCGGCATCAACGATCCCGGCGCGAAACCGCAATCGGTCCCGCTCCCCAGCACCGGCATTCCGCCGTCGGTCGCGCCCGCCGCGCGGCCGAAGGATGGCAACGGCGACAGCACCAACGTTTCGGTGCGCACGGACGAGAATGGCGACACCGTCGAGGAATACCGGCGAAACGGCAGCGTGTACATGGTGCGCGTCACGCCCAAGGATGGCGTCACCCAGACCTACATGGTCAACAACAATGCGAATGGCAATCTGATGCACGACCCGAAAACAGGTCCGGTGTCGCCGGTGTACTACGACATCTACAAATGGGGCGGCGCCAAGAAGCCGGCCAGCAGCGCGCCTGCCGGGGCGTCGACAAGCGGGCAATAAACGGTGCGTCCATATCCTTGTCCGGCCATCCGGCGCGCGGCGCGGTATAGGTCGCGGTGATTCCGGACTTCACCGGATGAAGCCCACGTTGCAGCCGTTGTGGGGCTTCCGCCGACATCTGGCGTCAGCACCACCTGCGCCTCACCCGTCCAGTTCCGGATAGTGCCGGAAGATGCCGTCGTTGTTGAACGGGATGCGACGCGGCGAATCGAGATAGACGGCAAGCGCGGGGCGCGCGGCAATGTGCTCGCGCAGCGCGACACAAAGCGGCAAGATTTTTTCCAGACGCCGCATTGCGCGCGGAAATGCGAAGCGCAGCCCCTCGATCATCTGGAACAGGGAAAGATCGGCGTAGCTGGCCGCGCTGCCCGCGAGACAGCGGTGCCGACCGCGCGTGTTGTCTGCCAGCACGCGTTCGAACCAGCCGAGGAATTTCGGCAGCCGCTCTCGCCGCAGATGTCCGGCGCGGCGCGCAGCCTCGTCACGCTGGTCTTCGTAGTACAAGCCGCTGGCGATCGGGTGATGGCAATCGTGGATTTCGGCCACCAGATCCATGATGGTCAGTTGCAGTTGATGCGTCCACAGGCGGCCGGATTCGTCACGCGGTGCAAGCAGCAGGCGCGGACCGAGGAACAGCAGGATGTTCGCGGTTTGCGCGATTACGCGTGGGCCGGCCTTCAGGAAGGGCGGCGCGAACGGTGGATGGCCGACCGGAGGCGCGTCCATCCACTGCAGCAACGCCTTCGCACCGCCGCCCGAACGTTCGGGTAAGCGCGCGACATCGACGTAGTCGGCACCGGCGTCTTCCAACGCGAGCCGCACGAATTCGCCGCGTCCCTGGATCGTCGGCCAGTAGTACAGTTCGTATTTCACGGCGGACAGCGTAGCGCCGGGGAGGTGAACCGGCGCCGCCAAGTGGGAGCGACGACCGAACCCGGGCTCCGGGTGCGCCGCCTCGTCAAACCATCAGACCGACTTCGGGTGGTTCGAAACCCGCTGCCAGGGACGGCCAGGAAAAGCATTTTCGTCACGTCAGTGACGAAAATGCCGGGTACCGGTAAACACCATCGCCATGTCGTGCTGGTCTGCGGCGTCGATCACTTCCTGATCGCGCATCGACCCGCCCGGCTGGATGACCGCGCGCACGCCCGCACCGGCCGCGAGGTCGATGTTGTCGCGGAACGGGAAAAACGCATCGGAAGCCAGCACGCTGCCGTCGGTGGAGAGCTTCGCGTCAGCCGCCTTCATCGCGGCGATCTTCACGCTGATCACGCGACTCATCTGGCCGGCGCCGATGCCGACCGTGGCGCCATCCTTCGCGTACACGATCGCGTTCGACTTCACGAACATCGCGACGTGCCACGCGAACAACAGGTCGCGCAATTGTTCGGCATCCGGCACCCGACGGGAAACCACTTTCAAATCGGACAGCATCAGTGTATCGACGTCGGCATCCTGAACCAGAACGCCGCCCCCGATGCTGCGCAACTGGCGTGCCGCAATGTCGGGTTCGGTCGGCCATTCGCCGGTCGCGAGCGCGCGCACATTGGGCTTCCTGCGCAGCGCGACCAGTGCTTCCTCGTCGAACGATGGCGCCACCAGCACTTCGACGAACTGGCTCGAAAGGATCGCTTGCGCCAGCGCGCCATCGATCGGTCGGTTGAACGCGATGATGCCGCCGAACGCCGAGGTGGCGTCGCAGGCGAAGGCACGCTGGTAGGCCTCCACCGGACTTGCGGCCAGCGCGACGCCGCAGGGATTGGCGTGCTTGACGATCACGCACGCGGGCGTCTTGTCGAACGCCTTCACGCACTCCAGCGCGGTATCGGCATCGACGATGTTGTTGTACGACATCTCCTTGCCGGCCAGCACCGTGGCGCCCGCGACGGTGCCGGCGGTGGCGCGGCCGTCGAGGTAGAGCGCGGCGGCCTGGTGCGGGTTTTCGCCGTAGCGCATTTCCTGTGCGCGACGCAGCGCCAGGTGCAGCGTGGGCGGATAGGCTTCGCGCGGCTCGCCGTCGATGCGCGCGGAAAGCCAGTCGGCGATCATGCCGTCGTAGCGCGCGGTGTGCGCGAACACCTTGGCCGCGAAACGGCGGCGCTGCTCGAATGAAGTGCCGCCGTCGCGGCGCAGCGTCTCGATGAGTTCCGGATAGTCGGCCGGATCGCACACCACCGCCACGCGTTCGTGGTTCTTGGCGCCGGCGCGCAGCATCGCGGGGCCGCCGATGTCGATCTGCTCGATGGCTTCCTCGTAGGTGGTGCCGGCGTGCGCGACGGTGCGTGCGAACGGATACAGGTTCACCACCAGCAGATCGATCGGAAGGATCGCATGTTCGCGCATCACGGCATCGTCGGTGCCGCGCCGGCCCAGCAGGCCGCCGTGCACCGCGGGATGCAAGGTCTTGACGCGGCCATCCATGATCTCGGGGAACCCGGTCAGGTTGCTGACGTCGCGCACCGGCACGCCGGCCTCGCGCAGGGCCGCCGCGCTGCCGCCGGTGGAGACGATCTCGACGCCCAGCGCGTGCAGCGCCCGGCCGACGTCGGCCAATCCGGTCTTGTCCGAAACGCTCAGCAGCGCGCGGCGCGTGGTGACGATACCCGATCCGGTCATGGGTGGTCCTATGTGGTCAGTCAAGCCCGAGGTCGCGCAATTTCTTTCGCAGCGTGGCGCGGTGGATGCCCAGGATTTCGGCGGCGCGGCTCTGGTTGCCGCCGCTCCAGGCCAGCACTTCGCGCAGCAACGGCGGTTCGATTTCGCGCAACATCCGCGCATACAAACCATTGCGACAGGGCGTGCCGTTGAGATCGGCGAGATAGCGGCGGACGTTCATCGCCATGCAGTCGCCCAGCGTGGGCGTGGTCTCGCGCGCTGGGGCCGGTACCTCGGCGGGCGTCGGCGATGCGTTCGGTTGAAGGTTGCCCATGAAGCGTCTGCGATTCGACCTTGTACGCGCAAGGTGCGTGCGCGCGCGAACCGGGGAGTCTAGCAGCGGATGCCCACGCGGCGCAGGTCGTGCGCTCACTCGAAATCGAACTGGAACGCAATCGCGCGCCTGCCGGGGTCGGCGACTTCGAACGCCACCACGGCGGTCGCACCCGGCGCGATGCCGGCGGCGCGCCGCGCCGGATCGGTCATGTACTCGGACGGCCGGAAGCGCCGCATCGCGACCGGCTTGTTGTCGAGATCGTTGAGTTCCACCACCACCACCGGCCACGGCTGTCTGAATGCGGCGTTGTTGCGCACGGTGGCCGTGATGGTCAATGTCCCCACGGCGTTGGGGTCGGGGCGGACGTCGCGCGAGAGCAGTTCCAGCCTGGCCGTGTCCTTGATCAGCGGCAGGTTGCAGGGAACGGTGCGGCAGAACTGCGCCACCCAGGCTTGCGTCGACGGATTCCTGAACAGTTCGACCCGATTGGCCCATGCCAATTGCGCGGCCAGCAGCAGTGCGAGCAGAAAACAACCAAGCGTCCAAGCCACGCTGGCGCGCGAGACGCGGCGGCGCGGGCGCACGTAGACCGGCGCGGGCGCGGCTTCGGTTTCGATGGCGCCATCATCGGCCGGGATTTCGGCGGAGATGTCGGCGAAGGATTCATCGACGCCGACCGCTTCCGCCTCGTCGGACGCTTCGATCGGCTGCCCGATTTGCGGTTCTTCGACTACCGGTGCTTCCGGAATCGCGGGTGCGTCAAGCGGCTTCGGCGCTTCCTCCCCGGATTCCGATGCGTCGGGTTGATCCGCAAGCGCGCCCGTTGCTTGCCCGGGCACCGCGCTGTCCGTGCCCTCCGCGCGCGCATCGGGCAGACCGTTTTCGGACGGAAAATCGATGGTCCAGTTTTCGATGTCCGTGGCGGTGGGCGACGATGCATCATCGTCCGGCGGTTCGGGTGCCGTCGCCAGCTCCGATTCCAGGTCGGAGAACCAGTCGTCGGCGCCACCCGAAGGTGCGTCGGGAGCCGAAGCCGGCGATGCAGACGCGGGTTGCACTTCCGGCGGAGGATCGACTTTCTTCGGGCGCGCTTTCCTGGCCGCCGATTCGAACGCGGCGGGCGGCACCGCTTCGGTCAACGTAGGTGCGCGTTCGGTCGGTTCCTGCTCGGGCAGTGGCGACAAGGGTTCGATCGGCAACGTATCCGAAAGCGTCCGCAGCGCATCGAAGCGTTTGTCGCAGCGACCGCAGCGCACGATGCCGAGCGAAGCCTGCAGCGCATCCTCGTCGATCGCGTAAACCGTCAGGCATTCCGGGCACTGGGTGTACATGCGGGGATTGTAGGCCACGGCGGCCGCGGCGACGGCTATTCGCGCACGCCCCCAATGCGGACCCAATCCTCGCGATGCCGAGCGTGCAGTCCACCGAATCCGCAGGCGCGATAACGATCCAGCAGTTCGGTTTCCTGCCCGCCAAGGATGCCCGAGAGCGCGAAGGGCGTGCCGGGTTTGCACAGCGTTGCGAAGCGCGGCGCAAGTTCGGCGAGCGGCCCGGCAAGGATGTTGGCGACGAATATGTCGACGTGTGTGTCTGATGGCAGCTCGTCCGGCAAGCACACGTGCAGGCGATCCGCCACCTCATTGCGCGTGGCGTTGTCGCGCGTGGCGATGAGCGCCTGTGGATCGTTGTCCACGCCGATCGCGCGCGCGGCACCGAGTTTCAGGGCCGCGATTGCGAGTACGCCCGAGCCGCAGCCGTAGTCGATGATGGTTTTGCCCGCGAGATCGATGCCGTCCAGCCATTCGAGGCAGAGCGCGGTGGTCGGATGCGTGCCGGTGCCGAACGCAAGGCCGGGGTCGAGACGGACGATCGTCGAATCGTGGTGTTCATCCGGCGGTTCGATGTTCCACGGATAGATCCACAACCGCCGTCCGAACTGCATGGGCCGATAGCGATCCATCCACGCGCGTTCCCAATCCTGGTCGGCGACTTCGCGGAACGCGATGGCTTCGGGTGCGAGCTCCGGCAAGGCGTCGTGCAGCACGTGCACGATGCCGCGGCGGTCGCGGTCGGGTTCGAACAACGCCAGCAACCTCAACGATTGCCACAGCGGTGTTTGGCCCACGCCGGGTTCGAAGATCGCGGCCTCGTCGGGCGTATCGGCGTCGGCGTCCATCAGCGTCACCGACAGCGCGCCGAGATCTTCCAGCGCCGCCTCCGCGCGGGGCTGGGCGGCGGCGTCGAGCGTCAGTTGCAGTTCGAGCCAAGGCATGGATGCGGACCGTCACAAAGAGATATTCGTCATTCCGGGCGCGGCGCAGCCGCGATCCGGACTGTGGAGGCAGAATGCCGGAGCGAACATCGGCGCAGTCGATGGCGCGAAGGGCGAGCCGCGGATGCGGCAAGTAATCCATGTTTGCGTTTGCGTGAGACCAAAACGGATTCCGGGTTCGATCGCCATGCAGCCGGCGGTCGCCCCGGAATGACGATGAGGGACTTGTATTTCCGAGTCCCGAGTCTCAGCTCCCCAGCCCGATCCCTTTCTCCTTCTGCTCGCGGATGCGCTTTTCGAGGTAATGGATGTTGCGTCCGCCGTGCTTGAAACCCGAGTCGGCCATGATGCGCTGCTGCAACGGCAGGTTGGTCTTGACGCCCTCGATCACGGTTTCGCTGAGCGCGGTGCGCATG
>DAIUEL010000014.1:0-26284 GCA_036845145.1 Rhodanobacteraceae bacterium
GGGCGTCCTCAAGGCCCCGCTCTCGCGGGGCCTTTTTTTCGCGCGTGCCCTAAAGAAATCCGGTGCGCGGCCGATGAATGTCGCGACGGATTGTTTTCGAGGTGCCGGCGTTGCAGTGGGGAGTGGATCGCAAGTTTGCGTGTGGGGGCATTGCGGCAGGACTGTTCGAACCAGCAGAAGAGGAACCCACCATGCCACCGATCGATACCATTGCGCCGCTCGCGGGCCTGCCCGACACGCCGCGCCAGCCCGCCCCACAGGGCGGCAAACCCCCGCAGCCCATCACCGGGAAGGTGTTCGCCCTGAAGGATGGCTCGGGTTACGCGGCACTCGCCAGCGACGGCAACTACTACCGCGTGGACGCCGGCAACGGACTGACGTTTTCACGCGCGGGCGGCTTCGTGGAAGCCGCGATGGTGGACGTGGCGCACGGTCCGGTGAAGTCCGTGCAGACCGAACCGGATCGCGAGGTCGGTGCGACCACCGCCGAAGCCATCGGCGCAGCGGGCGCCGATGCTTCCGGCGAGGGCGTCGAGGTACGATTGTCGGGCGATGCGCCACGTGGCCTGCCGGCGCCGCACCCCGTGCTGCACGATGCCGGGCACGCGGTCGCGAGTTCGCGCATGACCCACGCGCAGATCCGGCAGCAGCCCGAGGCGGCAGTGGTTTCGCAAGCCAATCTTTCCGCACAGAGCGTGGCCGCACTGCTCCGCTGACCGCCGCGCGGCAACGCGCTGCCCACTCAACCCGGGCAGCAGCCGCGTCCTTACACCTGCATGTTCATCACTTCCTTGTAGGCGTTCACGAGGCGATTGCGCACCTGCACGCCCATCTGGAACGCGAGACTCGCTTCCTGGGTGTCGATCATCACGTCGTACAACGCGACGCCCGGCTTGCCGGCCTGAAACGCCTGGGCTTCGCCTGTAGCCGCCTGCTGCATGTCGTCGATGCGATCCAGCGATGCGCGCATGGCCTGGCCGAATCCATCGGTGCCGGAGGTGGCCGTCGCCGCTTTCGCGGGCACGCCGCCAGCCTGTGTCGCCAGCACCTTCATCTGCTGGATCACGCCCTGCATGCCGACCGGATTCATGGACCTCTCCTCATTGATGCCGAGCAAAGGCTAACAGCGGGTCGCCCGCCCCCATGTCCGCAAATGGCATCAAAACGATGGGCTTTTCTGGCGATTGGCCGGGAAGGCCCTTGCCCATAATGGCCACCGTTGTCAAAGCCCGTTCCGCAAGTCTGGGAACGGAACCGCAGACCCACGACACGTTGCCATGTCATTCGAATCGCAACCCGCATCGACGCTCACTCGTTCGCACCGCAGGCCGGGAAACCGCCAGTGAGCGGAAACGAGGCCAGCGTCGCCACCGGCGGCATGAAGAATCTGGGCCAAGGCGGCCGCGCCGTGCTCGACCGCGGCATGGCGTGGACCAAACGCAATCCGCTGATCCCGTTGCTGGTGGGCGGCGCGATGGTGGTGGCGATCATCGCCGCGCTGGTGCTGTGGGCCGGCGGCCCCGATTACCGCGTGCTGTACAGCAACTTGAGCGACAGCGATGGCGGCAAGATCATCAGCACACTGGAACAGCAGGGCATCCCGTACAAGTTCGCGCAGGGCGGCCATGCCCTGATGGTGCCGTCCGACAAGGTCTACAACCTGCGCCTGAAGCTTGCCGAACAGGGCCTGCCGCAAGCCGGGGATGTCGGCTTCGCGATCATGGACAAGCAGCCGTTCGGCATCAGCCAGTTCGCCGAACAGGTCAATTACCAGCGCGGCCTCCAAGGCGAACTGGCCAATTCGATCGAAGTGCTGGACCCGGTGCAAAGCGCGCGCGTGCACCTGGCGTTGCCCAAGGATTCACTGTTCGTGCGCGAGCGGCAGCCGGCGAAAGCCACCGTGGTGCTGACGCTGCACCCCGGCCGCGCATTGGGCGAAGGCCAGGTCAACGCGATCGTGCACATGGTGTCATCCAGCGTGCGCGACCTCGCCCCCGACAACGTCACGGTGGTCGACCAGAACGGTCATTTGCTGACGCGCAATGGCGCCGACGCCGACCTCGACGGCACCCAGCTCGATTACGTGCGCGAAGTGGAACACCGCTACCAGCAGCGCATCGAGAACATCCTGACCCCGATCCTCGGCACCGGCAACGTGCACGCGCAGGTCACCGCGCAGGTCGATTTCAGCCGCCGCGAGGAAACCGACGAGCACTACGGCCCGAACCAGGGCAACAGCCCCGCCGCGGTGCGCAGCCATCAGGTGGATTTCACGCGCACGGACGGCCAGGGTGGCCCGGGCGGCATTCCCGGTGCACTCACCAACACCCCGCCCGGCTCGGCAGCATCGCCGATCAACAATCCGCCCGGCAGCGCCGCCTCCAGCGGCGCGCCCGCCGGCAAGGCCACCGCCAGCAGCGATGCCGATCCGCAAAGCAACGACCTGCATCGCGAAAGCACCACCAACTACGAAGTCGATCGCAACATCACCCACACCCAGCACAACCTTGGCGCAGTGCAGCGGCTGTCGGTTGCCGTGGTGGTGAATTACCGCGACGAGCAACAGAAGGACGGCAGCACCAAGCCCGTCGCGCTGGACCCGACCACGATGAAACAGATCGACGACCTGACCCGCGAAGCGATGGGCTTTTCGCAGCAGCGTGGCGACACGCTGGCGGTGGTCAACAGCGCCTTCAGCGCCTCGGCCAATGCGTCCGACCAGGAGACGTGGTGGAAGCAGTTCGACTGGTTCAGCCTGCTCGGCACGCTCGGCCGCTACCTGCTGGTGCTGATCGCCGCGATCGTGCTGTACCGGATGGTGGTGAAGCCGTTGCGGCAGCGCTGGCTCGCCGGCGCGCCGGCGACGCCGGCCGGAAAGCCCGGCGCGGGCGCGGAAGCGGCATCCGATACCGTGGTGGCCCCGCGCAGGCCGCAACGCAAGGCGTCCACGTACGAACACGGTCTCAACGATCTGAAGGACATGGCCAAGAACGATCCGGCCATGGTGGCGATGATCGTCCGCAACTGGATGAGGCGCGATGGCCAGTAACGCGACCATGACTCATGTCCGCCGCAGCGCGATCCTGCTGCTGGCGCTCGACGACGAGAGCGCCGCGATGGTGCTGCGTCAACTGCCCGCGCGCGAAGTCCAGGAAGTCAGCCAGGAAATGGCGCGGCTGGACAACGTCTCGCACGAAGACATGCACCAGGTGCTGGACGAATTCCAGGACGAGGCCGAGCAGTACGCCGCCCTGAATCTCAATTCCACCGAGCACATCCGGGCGGTACTGGAAAAGGCACTTGGCACCGAACGCGCGGCCAGCCTCCTGGTCGACATCATGGACAGCAACGGCGCCAATTCCGGCATTGACGCCCTGAACCTGATGGAAGCGGCGACCGTTTCGGAAATGATCCGCGAGGAACATCCGCAGATCATCGCCACGATCCTGGTGCACCTGGAACGCCGCCAGGCCGCGGACGTGCTGGCCACCTTCGAGGAAAAATTGCGCAACGACGTGGTGCTGCGCATCGCGACATTCAGCGGCGTGCAGCCGGCAGCCCTGCAGGAACTCACCGAGGTGCTGGGCAACATGCTGGACGGCCAGAACCTGCGCCGCAGCAAGATGGGCGGCGTGCATACCGCGGCCGAGATCCTGAACCTGATGAATTCCGCGCTGGAAGAAGCCGCGATCGAAAGCGTGCGCGCGCACAACAAGGATCTCGCGCAAAGCATCATCGACGAGATGTTCCTGTTCGACAACCTGATCGAGATGGACGATCTCGGCATCCAGCGTCTGCTGAAGGAAATCGACAGCAATTCGCTGAAGTTCGCCTTGAAGGGCGCGCCGGAAGCGTTGCGCGACAAGTTCCTCAAGAACATGTCCACGCGCGCGGCGGACCTGCTGCGCGAAGACATGGAAGGCAGCGGCCCGGTGCGCATGTCGCAGGTCGAGAAGGAACAGAAGGCGATCCTGCTGGTGGTGCGCAAGCTCGCCAACGATGGCGAAATCGTGCTGGGCGGCGGCGACGACGCGTATGTCTGACGGCGCCTCCGACAACACCCGATCCTGGCGGCCATGGCGCATGGGCGAACTGGCCGAAGCCGTGGCCAATACCGCGAGCGGCAAGCGCGACCCGATCGAAGAACGCGCCTTCCAGCAGCAATCGGAATTGCGTGCGTTGCGCGAAAAAACCCGCGATGCCGCGCATCAGGAAGGCTACACGGCCGGCTTCGCCGAGGGCCGGGAAAAAGGTTACGCAGAAGGACTGCAGGCCGCCCACGAAGCGGGCGAGCGCGAACTCACCGAACGCCGCCGCGAGCTCGTCGAACCGCTGACTGCGCTGCTCGATGGCTTGCGCGAAGCGCTGGTCCAACTCGACACCGACATCGGCGATAGCCTCGCCGACGTCGCGCTGGCGGCCGGCCGGCAACTAGCGGGCGAGGCGCTTGAGGCCAAGCCCGAGCAGATCCGGACGCTGATCCGCGAACTGCTGCGCGAGGAACCGTTGTTCAGCGGCCAACCTTGTCTGCGCCTGCACCCGGACGATCTCGCGCTGGTCGACACGCCACTGGCGGACGAACTCGGCGCCGCCGGCTGGAAGGTGCAAGCCGATGCAACGCTGGAACGCGGCGGCTGCCGCGTCACCGGTCCGGAAGGCGAACTCAACGCCACCCGCGAAGTGCGCTGGCAGGCACTGCTGGCGCGCGCACGCCGTTACGGCAGCGCCCCCATCCGCGATGCCAAACCGCGCCGCACCCGGAAGCGGGCGTCGTGAGCGCCGCCGAAGCCCACCGCCACAGCGAACACTGGCAGGCCGTGCTCGGCAAGGTGCGCGAGCGCATTGGCGAAGTGCCGAATTGCCAGAGCAGCGGCCGCATCGTGCGCGCCACCGGCCTGGTGCTGGAAGCCGTGGGTCTGCGGGTGCCGCTTGGCAGCGGCTGCCGCATCGAGTTGTCGCAACTGGAAGCCGGCGAAACCCGCTTCGCGGAAGCGGAAGTGGTCGGCTTCGCAGGCGACCGCGTGTTCCTGATGCCGCTGGCGGAAACCAGCGGCCTGACGCCCGGCGCGCGCGTGTTTCCGCTCGGCGACGATGGCAGCACCGGCGCGCGCCGCTATCCGCTCGGCGAAGGACTGCTCGGGCGCGTGGTGGACGGCAATGGCTATCCGCTGGACGGCCTCGATCCGCTCGACGACCTGCCGCATCGCACCCTGCATGCGCCTTCGATCAATCCACTGCGGCGCGCTGCCATCGACACGCAGATCGACGTCGGCATCCGCGCGATCAACACGCTGCTGTGCATCGGCCGCGGCCAGCGCATGGGTCTGTTCGCGGGTTCCGGTGTCGGCAAGTCGGTGCTGCTGGGCATGATGGCGCGCTACACCAGCGCCGACCGCATCGTGGTCGGGCTGATCGGCGAGCGCGGCCGCGAGGTCAAGGATTTCATCGACAATATTCTCGGTGCCGAAGGGTTGCGGCGATCCGTCGTGGTCGCCGCGCCCGCCGACACCTCGCCTTTGCAGCGGCTGCAAGGCGCGGCCTACGCGACACGCCTCGCCGAAGGTTTCCGCGACGCCGGCCACAGCGTGCTGCTGATCATGGATTCGCTGACCCGCTACGCGATGGCGCAGCGCGAAATCGCGCTCGCGATCGGCGAACCGCCCGCGACCAAAGGATATCCGCCGTCCGTGTTCGCCAAGCTGCCCGCGCTGGTGGAACGCGCCGGCAATGCCGAACACGGCGGTGGTTCGATCACCGCGTTCTACACCGTGTTGACCGAGGGCGACGACCAGCAGGACCCGATCGCCGACTCGGCGCGCGCGATCCTCGATGGCCACATCGTGCTGTCGCGCCAGCTTGCCGAATCGGGCCACTATCCCGCGATCGACATCGAAGCCTCGATCAGCCGCGCGATGACCGCGCTGGTGGACGACACCGCATTGCGCCAGGCGCAGCGGCTGAAGCAATTGTTCTCGCTGTACCAGCGCAACCGCGACCTGATCGGCGTCGGCGCCTACAGCCGCGGCCACGATCCGCAACTGGACGAAGCGGTGTCGCGCTATCCGGACATCGAAGCATTCCTGCAGCAGGCGATCAACGAGCGCGCCGACATGGATCAATCGCGCGCGGAACTGGCACAACTGTTCGGGGACGAACCGTGAACGCCTCCACGAAACCGCAACTTCGTGCAAACGGGGCGCCATGCACCCCAGCGCAAGTTTTCGTGGCAAGCGCGCCGCTCGACCGGAACGGGTTCACATTCCTGCAACCGGTCACCGCCCGCGCGAGCGGGCTTGCACGGTTCGTGCATCAAGCCCCTCGTTCGCGAGTGGCCGCGGTGCGGCCGCAAGCATTTCCCGATCGCCCGCGGCACTCGGCGGCTTTTTTGGACAGCAAGCAATGAAGTTCAATCCACTGGATGCGCTCATCGAGGAAAGCCGCAAGTCGCGCGACAAGGCCGGCCGCACGCTGGCCGAGGATCGCCGCAGCCAGCAGCAGACCGCGATGCAGCTCGACACCCTGACGCACTACAAGCAGGAATACCGGCGTCGGCTGCACGACGCGCTGATGCAGGGCATGGATGTCGGCCTGTTGAACAACTACCAGAACTTCATCCATTCGCTGGATGATGCGATCGGTTGCGCCGGTGTCCGGCTGCAGCAGCACAGCAACAAGGTCACGGCCAGCCAGCAATCCTGGCGCCAGCAGCAGAAGCAGCTTTCGTCATACGACACCCTCGCCAGCCGCCGCGCCGCGCGCGAGCAGTTGAAGCAGGTGCGGCAGGAACAGCGTCGCACCGACGAGGCTACCAACAACGCGCAGGCCCGCCGCCGTTCCGGCGCCCGCTGAGTTCCGAAGGCATCCATCATGGATATCACCCACCTGCTCGCCAACACCGCCGCCAAGGCACCGCTCGCCGGCAAGCCGACCGGCAACGCCGAACCGGGCGGGCAGTTCGCGTCGGTGCTCGAGGATGCGACGAACGTCCACGGCACGCCCAAGGGTTTGACGCTGCTGGCGGCGGCTGCCGCGCCGCGCGCCGCCGCGGCCGCGAAAGAAACCGCCGATCAGGCGTTGCACGCGAAACTCGCGCCGGCCGATCTGCTGGCGCCCAAGGACGCGAAGCCCGAAGAAGGCAAGGACGCGCCGAAGGCCGATTCCCGAGACGCGCAGAAGCCCGGCGACAAGGGCGCGCAGAAGCCGGTCAAGAAAGTGGACGGCGACAACAAGCACGCCCACGCGGACGCCGCGACGCCGAACACCCCGATCGCCGCCGCGATCGATGCCGCGCTGGCTGCCGTGGCTGCCCAGAATGGAAAAACTTCGGCGGCTGGCGCCGGCAAGGGCACTGCTTCCGGCCCGCGTGCGAGCGATGCCGCGTCGGACAAGGTCGCGAATGCCGACACGCGCGGCGCCGGCGGCCGTCACCAACTCCTTCAACTGCAACAAACCGCGCAAACCGTGACCTCGTCAGCTGCGTCCAGCCATGCCGGTACGGATGCCGGCACTTCCGGCAATGGGCACGGCTTTGCATCGCAATTGCTGGCGGCCGCGGATGCATCCACGCATGCGGCTGCACCGACGCACGCCGACAACGGCGCCGGGTCGTCCGCGCTCAACGGGCTCTTCAGCACCAACGCTGCGCCGCAAGCCGCGACGCACGCGAGCGCACCGGCGACGGTTTCCACCGCAACGCTGCAGGCGCCGGTGGGTTCCACGCCTTGGCAGAACGAACTCGGCCAGCAGCTGATCCGCTTCAACCAGCGCGGCGACCACCAGATCGAACTGCACCTGCACCCGAAGGAACTCGGCCCGCTGCAGATCAGCCTGCACGTCAACGACCAGGTTGCACAGGCGCACTTCTTCGCCGCGCACGCGCAGGTGCGCGATGCGGTGCAGCAGGCGATCCCGCAGCTCCGCGAAGCGCTGGCCGGCCAAGGCATCGCGCTCGGCGAAGCAATGGTGGGGCAGCAACAGCAGCAACGCCAGGACTCGGGCAGCTTCGGCGGTTCGTCGTCGTCCGCGCCTTCGTTCGGTGGCGCGACCGAAGTCGACAGCATCACGTCGGCGCGCCCGGTCGCGAGCGTATTGCCGCGTGTCGGCGCCGGCGGCGTCGACCTGTACGCCTGAGCAAGTCGCGCGTCCCGATCCGCGCCACCGTCGCGCAAGGGCGCGCGCCCTGCATCGATCAAAACCCCGGACAGCGCCCATTCCGGTGGGCTTTTCCCGCAATGGTCGCGGCACGCGGATCGGCATACTGCTTGCATCGATCGGAACCCGCTTCATAGAAGGCGACCCATGAAATCTTCGCAACAAGGCATCGCCAAGCTCTGGTTGATCCTCATCGTTTTGCTGGTCGTGCTGCTCGGCGCGGGCGCTGCGGCCGGATGGCTGCTGCTTGGCAAACATGCCAAAGCGGCCGGCGCCGAGACGGCCGTGGCCGCTGTCGCCGCGCCGAAGCGCGCCGACAAGCCGGTGTTCCTCGACCTCGATTCCTTCACCGTCAATCTCGAAGGCGGCGATCGCCTGTTGTACGTAGGCATGACGCTGCAGCTCGGCAACGAATCCACCCAGGAATTCCTGCGGGCGCATCTGCCGCAGGTCCGCAACCGGATGTTGATGGTGCTCTCGGGCCAGGACGCCGACGCGCTGATCACCAGCGACGGCAAGCAGAAGCTGGCCGAAGCGATCCGCACCTCGTTGCTGAAGCAGTTCACCGGCGCGCAGCCCGCGTTGCTGGTGGACAAGGTGCTGTTCACCCAATTCATCGTGCAGTGAGACGCCGCGCCCATGGCCGAAGACGAACTGCTCTCCCAGGAAGAAATCGACGCCCTGCTCAACGGGCCGGGCGGCGACAAGAAGGAAGCCGAGCCTGGCAGCGTCGCGCGCATCCGCGCGTACGATCCGGCCTCGCAGCATCGGGTGATCCGCGAGCGGCTGCACGGGCTTGACCTGATCAACCAGCGTTTCGCGCGCCGGTTCCGGGTCGGCCTGTTCAACCTGATCCGCCGCAGCGCCGACATCACGGTTGAAAGCATGCACTACCAGAGCTACCGGGATTTCGTGCGCAACGTGCCGGTGCCCACCAACCTCAACCTGGTCAGCATGAAGCCGCTGCGCGGCACCGCGCTGGTGGTGTTCCCACCCAACCTGATCTACATGGTGGTGGACAACCTGTTCGGCGGCGACGGTCGCTTCGTCACCAAATCCGAAGGCCGCGAATTCACCAATACCGAGCAGCGCATCATCCGCCGCGTGCTGGACCTCGCGCTCGACAGCTACCAGAAGTGCTGGCAGACGGTGTTTGCGCTGGAGATGGCGTACCTGCGTTCGGAGGTGCAGGCCAAGTTCGCCAGCATCACCAATTCGCCCAACGAGATCATCGTCAACACCACGTTCCACATCGACGTCGGCAACCTGAGCAGCTATTTCCAGATCTGCATCCCCTACTCGATGATCGAACCGCTGCGCGACCTGCTGGCCAACCCGGCCATCGGCGCGCACGAGGGCAACGATCAGGCGTGGACGCAGCGCATGGCCGGCAAGCTGCGCGACTCCGAAGTGGACCTGGTGGCCGAGTTCGTCACGGTACCCAGCCGCATCCGCAAGGTGCGCGCGCTGAAGGTGGGCGACGTGCTGCCGATCGAACTGCCGAAATCGGTGACCGCGAGCGTCCGCGGCGTGCCGGTGCTCGAGTGTGAGTACGGCAGCCACAAGAATCAGCGCGCGCTGCGCGTGCAACGCGTCATCAACCATTCCAACCCGGACGGCGCTACCGCCGAAGTCTTTGTCAAAGGGCACCTGCCGACAGCCCAGGAATCCGACCATGAGTAATCCGACCGTGAAGAAAGCCGCGAAATCCGCCGCCAAGCCCGATGCCGCGGAAGACCTGAACGAACAGGCCGCCACCGCGACCGCCGAAGCCGATCCGTGGGCCGAAGCGCTGGCCGAACAGGCCGCCGCGCCTACCGCCGAAGCCAAGCCGATGGCGACGCCGCGCAACGCCGGCGCCGACGTATTCCAGCCGCTCAGCGCGAACGCCGACGGCGTCAACGCGCGCGACCTGGAAATGATCATGGACATCCCGGTGAAGCTGAGCGTGGAGCTCGGCCGCACCCGCCTCACCATCAAGCAGCTGCTGGAACTGGCGCAAGGCTCGGTGGTGGAACTCGACGGCCTGCCCGGCGAGCCGATGGACATCCTGATCAACGGTTACCTGATCGCGCAGGGCGAAGTGGTGGTGGTGGAAGACAAGTTCGGCATCCGCATCACCGAAATCATCACTCCGTCGGAGCGGCTGCAGCGGCTGAACCGCTGAGCGTGCCATGAGCGCCGCTGCATCTTCATCGTCCCTGCCCTCTTCGCTGACGGGCGCCGCCAACGTGGGCGGCCTCGCCGCGATGGGAAAGGTCGCGTTCGCGCTGCTGGTCATCGTCGGCGTGATCTTCCTGTGCGCATGGGCGATCCGTCGCTGGGGTCCGGGCGGCGGTTCGCTCGGCCAGCGCATCAAGCTCGTCGCCGCCAAGGCGGTGGGCACCAAGGAACGCGTGGTGATCGTCGAAGTGGAAGGCACCTGGCTGGTGCTCGGCGTCACCGCCGGCGGCATCAGCAAGTTGCATGAACTGTCGGCCGCAAAGGCCGCGCCGGCGCCCACGGGCCCGGTCGCTCCGGCGGGGGACACCTTCGCCAAACGTTTTGCCGCCGCGCTGAAGCAGAATCTCGGCGGGGGCGGTCGATGACCGCGCTGAGGCTTCGCGTTGCGCGGTACCTGCGCCCCGCGCTGAAACCGGCGTGCCTGTTGCTGGTGCTGGCGGCGATCGCCATGCTGCCGCACCTCGCGCACGCCCAGGCCACACTGCCTGCGCTGACCAGCAAGCCGACGGCCGATGGCGGCCAGCAGTGGTCGATCCAGTTGCAGACGCTGCTGCTACTGACCAGCCTCGCGTTCCTGCCGGCCGCACTGCTGATGATGACCTGCTTCACGCGGATCATCATCGTGCTCAGCCTGCTGCGCACCGCGCTGGGCACGGCTTCGGCGCCGCCCAACCAGGTGCTGCTGGGCCTGACGCTGTTCCTGACCTTCTTTGTGATGGCGCCGACCTTCAGCCAGGCCTACGACACCGCCTGGGCGCCGCTCAGCAAGGGCACCATCAACATGCAGCAGGCGCTCGACACCGGCAGCAAGCCGTTCCACGAATTCATGATCTCGCAGACCCGCGAAACCGATCTCGCGATGTTCGCGCGACTGGCCAAGGTCGGCCCGATGCAAGGTCCGCAAGACGTGCCGATGCGCGTGCTGGTGCCGGCTTACGTCACCAGCGAATTGAAGACCGCCTTCCAGATAGGCTTCACGATTTTCATCCCGTTCCTGATCATCGACCTGGTGGTGGCCAGCGTCCTGATGGCGCTGGGCATGATGATGGTGCCGCCCGCCACGATCTCGCTGCCGTTCAAGTTGATGCTGTTCGTGCTGGTGGACGGCTGGCACTTGATCATCGGTTCGCTCGTCCAGAGTTTTTCCGCCTGACCGGCCTCCCGCAAGGAACCCGACATGTCACCCGAAACCGTCATGAGCCTGTCGCATCACGCGATGATGGTGGCGTTGATGCTGTCGGCGCCGCTGCTGCTGACCGCGCTGGCGGTCGGCTTGCTGGTGAGCCTGTTCCAGGCCGCGACCCAGATCAACGAAATGACCTTGTCGTTCATTCCGAAAATCCTCGGCGTGTGCGTGGTGGTGATCGTCACGGGGCCGTGGATGGTGTCGGTGATCGTCGACTACACCACCGCGCTGCTGCAGAGCCTGCCGTTGCTGGTGCGCTGAACGCCATCGGGATCGCATCGTGCTGACCGTCACCCACGCGCAGCTTTACGCCTGGCTGGCACTGTTCCTGTGGCCGTTCTTCCGGCTGCTTGCATTCATGATGACCGCGCCGCTGCTCGGCCATTCGAGCATTCCGCGCACCGTGAAAGTGGGGCTGGCCGCGCTGATCACCTTCGTGGTCGCGCCCGGCCTGCCGGCGTTTCCCGCCGTGCCGATCTGGTCGTGGGCCGGGCTCGGCATCATCGTCGAACAGATCCTGATCGGCGCCGCACTGGGGCTGGTGTTGCGCGTGACGTTCACCGCGGTGATGGCCGCCGGCGATTTCATCGGCCTGCAGATGGGCCTCGCGTTCGCGACGTTCGTGTCGCCCGACACCGGCACCAACACCATGGTGCTGTCGCGGTTGTTCTACATGATCGCGCTGCTGATGTTCCTGGCATTGAACGGCCACCTGATGGTGATCGAAACCCTCGCCTTCAGTTTCCACGCGCTGCCGGTCGGCGTGGCCGGCTTGAACGTGGGCGCATTCGATCTGCTGGCGCGTTCCGGCGCCACGGTTTTTTCCGCGGGCCTGGCGCTGGCATTGCCGCTGATCGCGGCGCTGCTGATCGTCAACCTGTGCCTCGGCATCCTCAACCGTTCGGCGCCGCAGTTGACGGTGTTCTCGGTGGGCTTTCCCACTTCGCTGACACTGGGTCTGGTGCTGCTCGGCATATTGATGACCGACCTCGGCCGCTACCTCGACGCGCTGTTCGGCCAGGGGCTGCAATCGCTGCAGGCGATGATCCAGGCAATGGCGCCGATTTGAGGCCGACAAGGTACCAGCGGTCGTCAGACGCCTGAGAAGCGACACCGAGGCTCATTCTTCCGACGGGTACCGCCCCGATCGTCCGTGACACGCACACCGCCCGAAGTACGCGATATCTCAGCAACGGTCGGCGACAAGGCGCAACATTGGCCAACAGATCGTTGCAGCGGACACGCTGACGCGCATCGTTGAACTCGAGCGTAGGGTTGTACTAAAACACCCTACAGCAGATCGAACAGGTTCATTTGCCGCATCGACACAAACGCCTTCTGCGCGGCCTGCAGGCCGACGCTGCGCAGGCTGTATTCGGAGATCGCGGTGTTGTAGTCGAGGTCCACGAGATCGGACTTGGTCTGCGCGTAGTTGAGCTGGCGGTTGCTGGCGACCTTGTCGACCACGTCCAGCTCGTTGAGGCGCGACCCGACCGACGCGCGCACCATCAGCACGTTGTCGAGGCTGCCGTCGAACTCGGTCATCGCGTTGCCCAGGGTGTTCTGCAGCGCAGCTTGCTGGGCCGGCGTGTCGGCGGGCTGCTTCAGGATCGCCAGCGCCTTCTCGAACGTCTTGAAAAGGTCGGTGTTCAGGTTCTGCGCCTGATCCACGTCGATCGCGTCGCCGTTCGCGGGCGTGCCGCTCAAGGTCAGCGACAGGCCGCCATATTGGATCGCCTGGCCCGATTGGTAAGGTTGCGCCGCCTGCAGCACCGTGCCGGAACTGTCCTGGATTTCATACGTGGCGACACCGGCAGTTACGGAGAACGCGACCTTGAATGGCGTGCCGAAATTCGGATCGCTGCTGTCGATGACGTCCGGCCGGCCCTTGAAGGTGACGCTGCCGGTGTTGCCGCTTTCGGCGACGGCCATGAAGCCGGTGGCACCGCGCGTGCCCTGGAACACGGTGCTGCCCGTGTCGCTCACATCCATCAAGCGCGATGCGTCGATCTGCTGTTGCCGGCTCGTGTCCTGGTTCGGATCGGTCACCGTGTAGGTGACGGCGCCGCCGCTCATCACGAACGGCACGGACTTGTCCTGGTAACCGCCGAACAGGTAGCGGCCATTGCCGTCGGTGGCATTGGCCTGGCCGAGCACGGTTTGGTAGATGCCCTGCAACTGGCTGGCGATCGATGCGCGGTCGGCGTTGGTCAGGGTCCCGTTGGCGGCTTCCAGCATCAGCGTCTTGGCGCTGCTGACGGCATCGCCCACGCTATTGAGCACGCTTTCTTCCATCGACAACGCGTTGCGGGCGCTGACGCGCGAATCGGTGTACTGGCTGGTGATCGACTGCGCCTGGCTGACCTGCACCGCGCGCGAGGCGGCCTGCGGATCGTCCGACGGACGCATCACGCGCTGGCCGGAAGCAATCTGCTGGCCCACGTGCGAAAGTTCCGCCTGCTGCTGGTTCAGCGAACGCATGCTCTGGGCGTAAAGGGTTTGGGTGCTGATGCGCATGGCGGTTTCCCCTGTCGATTACCGCAAGCCCAGGATGGCGTCGAGGATGGTGGAGCCGGTCTGGATGACCTTGGCGTTGGCCTGGTAGTACTGCTGGTAGCGCACGAGGTTGGCCGCTTCCTCGTCGAGGTTCACGCCCGATTGCGACTGCTGCACGTCGGTCAACTGTTCGCTCAGCCCCTGCTGGGCTTTCAGGTTCACCTGCACGATGTTGGTGCGGTTGCCGACGTCACCGACCAGCGACGCGTACGCCTGGTTGAAACTGGCAGTGCCGCCGACCAGCGATTGCGACTGCAGGGCTTGCAGCGCCAGCGCGTTCTTGTTGTTGCCGGTGCCGCCGGCGGTGTCGGCCGCGGCGAGCTTGGCCGGATCGCCGATGATGTTCTGGAAACCCGACGCGGCGATGCGCGTGGGCTGCACCTGGAAACGATCACCGTCGGCCAGGTTGGCGGGATTATTCACGGTGACCGTGACGCCGCCGAAGCTCAACTGGTTGCCGGCATCCAGCGTCGCGGTGGTGCTTTCGCCGGTGTCGGTGCGCGTGATCCTGAAACTGCTGCTGGCGGCGTCGTAGCGCACGTCGTAATCACTGGCGGTGAGCTGGCCTGCATTGGCGGGATCGAACGCGACGCTCATCGAAGCCGTGCCGGTGTTGCGCGCGTTCGCATACGCCAGCGGCTGGCCGACCGTGAACATGTCGCCACCGGCATCGCCATTCAGATCGACGCCCGCGCGGTGCTGGGTGTTGATGCCTTCGGCGAACGCCACCGCAAGCTGGCCGAGCTTGTTGCGGGTCGGATTCAGCGTTTCATCACGGAACGTCAGCAAGCCGCCCAGCGTGCCACCGGAAAAAGTGGAGTCCTGGATCTCGACCAGGTTGCCGGACGCATCGCGGTAGCCGATCGAGGTGCGACTGGGATCGACGGACGAAGGCATGGTTTCCAGATCGAACTGCTTGCCGCCGCTGACCAGCGGCTGGCCGTTGCCGAAGGAAACGTTGTAGCTGCCGCTGTCCTGCGTGGACACGCGCACGTTGACGCGCTTGCTCAAGTCCGCCACCAACTGGTCGCGCTGATCGAGCAGGCTGCTGGGGGCTTCGCCCTGCTTGGCCTTGGCCAACGCGATCTGGGTGTTGAGGTTCGCGATCTGCTTGGCGGTGTTGTTGATCTGGGTGACTTCGTCGTGCAACTGGCCGTCGAGTCCCGAGGCCATGTCGGAGAGGTAACTGTCGAAGGAACGGAACTGCGCGCTCAAGGTGTCGGCGCTGCCGATCACGCCTTGGCGCGCGGCCGGGTCGGACGGCGTGCTCGCCAGATCCGATACCGAGGAAAAGAACTTCTGCATCAGCGGCGCGAGGCCCGAATCCTGGTCGGCCAGCAGGTTGTCGATCTGGCTGACCTGGGTCTGGTAGGCGTCCAGCGCGCTGGTCTTGCTGTTGGCACTGTTGAGCTGCTGGGCGATGTAGCCGTCGAACTGGCGCTGGATGCCCTGCACCTTCACGCCTTGGGTGGCCGGCAACTCGCCCAGCTCCACCACCTGCCGGTTGTAGCCCGGGGTATAGACGTTGCTGATGTTGTTGCTGGCGGTGTTGAACGCGGCGCTGGCGGCATTCAGACCACTCAACCCGATGGAGAAAATGCTCACTGTCGGCTTTCCTTCGAAGCTCTGTTGACGTTATCGGCAACCCGCGGGATTTCTTGAACGATTGTGAATTCGGGGCCTGCCCCGCTCAGGGCATGACCACGCGGCCTATCTGCTGCATGATCGAGATCAGCTTGTCGGCGTAGCGCGGATCGGTGGCATAACCGCAATCCTGCAGGGCCTGGGCCGCCTGCTCCGGACTGTCGGCCTGCCGCACCGCCGCGTAGCGCGCGCTGTTGCCGAGCAATTTCGCGTGGTCGACGAACGATTCGATGTACGAGCCATAGGCCCGGAAGGTCTCGCGCACGCCGACCTTGCGGCCGCCCACGTATTCGTCGGTCATGTTGTTGGCGGTGGCACCGTTCCAGCTTCCGCCGGCCTTGATGCCGAACAGGTTGTGGCTCTTGGCGCCGCTGTCGGCGGTCATCTCGTGGCGGCCCCAGCCGGTTTCCAGCGCGGCCTGCGCCAGGATCAACCGCGCCGGCACGCCGCTCATCTGCGCCGCAGCGCGCGCGGCGCCCACGAAACGGTTCACGAAGCGGGTATAGACGTTGCCTTCGCCATCGTCGGATTGATCGTTGGCGCTCGAGGTGGGCGCACTGACGCCCGCAACGAAGTCGGACGCCGTGCGCGCGACGGGTTTGGCTGAGGCCTCGGCAGCGCGGATCTGCGCGACGACCGCGGCGATCATGCCTTCGTCCTGGTGGCCGTCGCCATCGTCGTTCGTCGCGGCGATCGCCGGCATGCCGTCCAGCGAACGCGGCGCGCCGCGCGGAATCGCGGCGATGCGCATCGCCATCGCGGCATCGCCGGCCGGTTGGGGTTGCGAGGGCTTGTTGTGCGACAACTGGCGCACCAGCATCTCGGCGATGCCGGTGCCCTTCCCTGCCATGTTCTGGGCGAGCTGCTGGTCGAGCAGCGACTGGTAGAACTGGATCTGACGATTGTCCGTGAGATCGGACTTGAAACCGGCATCGCGCATGCTCTTCAGCATCTGCCCGAGGAACACCGCCTCGAACTGCTTGGCCGCTTCCTTCAACTGCGCCTGCGGATCCTTCACGGCCGCCCGCTTCAGGCCATCGAGGCCCTTCACGTCCAGCGCAAAACGCGCCGTGTCGAGCGAGCCGACCGCCATCACATCATCTCCAGGTCCGCATTCAACGAACCCGCGGCCTTCAGCGCCTCGAGGATCGACATCAGGTCCTGTGGCGTGGCGCCGAGCGCATTCAGCGCATCCACCACCTGCATCAGGTCGGCGCCCTTGACCACGTTGAGGCTGCCGCGCTGCTTGGTGATGTTGATGGCGCTGTTCTGCACCACCGTGGTCTTGCCATTGCTGAAGGGCGCCGGCTGGCTGACGGTGTTTTCGGTGCTGATCACCACCGACAGGTCGCCGTGCGCGACCGCGGCCGGCTGCAACGTCACGCGCTGGTTCAGGACGACCGAACCGTTGCGCGCATTGATGATCACGCGCGCCGGCGCATCCACCGGGGTCACTTCCAGGCTCTGGATGCGCGCAATGAAATCGACGCGCTGGTTCGGATCCTGCGGACCGTCGACGCGGATGGTGCGCGCGTTCTCGGCGGACGCCACCTGCCGACCCATCGCGCCGTTGATCGCGTCCACCACGCGCTGCGCGGTGCCGAAATCGGCGCGCTTCAACTGCAGCGCCAGCATGCCGCCGTTCTGGCCGAGCTCCAGCGGCACGCTGCGTTCGACGATCGCACCATCACTGATGGTGCCGCCCGACTGCTGGTTGATCTGGACACTGGAACCACCGGCGCTGGCACCCGCGCCGCCGACCAGCATGTTGCCCTGCGCGATCGCGTAGGTGTTGCCGTCGACGCCTTTCAAGGGCGTCATCAGCAACGTGCCCCCACGCAGGCTTTTCGCATTGCCGACCGAAGACACCACCACGTCGATGTGCTGGCCGGGCGCCGCGAACGGCGGCAGGGTGGCGGTGACCATCACCGCCGCCACGTTGCGCAACTGCATGTTGGTGCCGGGCGGCACCGTGATGCCGAGGCGCGAGAACATGTTGGTCAGGCTTTGCGTGGTGAACGGCGTCTGCATGGTCTGGTCGCCGCTGCCGTCCAGCCCCACCACCAGCCCATAACCGACCAGGGCGTTGTCGCGCACCCCGGCGAAGTCGGCGAGTTCGCGCAGCGTCTGCGCGTGCACCTGCGTCGTCGCCAGCAAGGCCAGCAGCAACCACAACGCGCATTTGCGCGCCGACCCGAACAGCTTGTCCAAACCACGACTGACGATCACGAGGTTGTCCTTCAGAACGGCGACACTTTCATCATCACGCGCTGCAGCCAGCCCATCCGCTGCGCATCGTTGATGTAGCCGTCGCCCACGTATTCGATGCGCGCGTCGGCCACGCGCGTGGACAGCACCGAGTTGTCGGCACTGATGGTGCGCGGGTCGACCGTGCCGGCGAAGCGGATGTATTCGGTGCCCTGGTTGATCGCGATCTGCTTTTCGCCATGCACGCGCAGGTTGCCGTTGTTGAGCACCTGCACCACGGTCACGGTGATCGTGCCGCTGAAGGTGTTGTTGGCCTTGGCGCCGCCCGACCCCTGGAAGTCGTGCCCGCCCTTGAGGTCGATGCCGAGCTTGCCGAGATCCTTGAGGCCGTTCGGCACCACGGTCGGATCGAAGCTGGATTCGCTCTTGCGGCTGGCGCTGGCCTGCGCGTTCTTGGACGCGCTGACCTGCTCGTTGAACACCACCGTCAGCACGTCGCCCGGCATGCGCGGACGCTGGTCTTCGAACAGCGGACGATTGCCGTAGCTCGCCGCCTGGAAGATCGCGCCATTCGGCACCGGCGGCGGCGGTGCGGGAATTTCCACTGGCGGCATCTGCGCGACCACGGGCTTGTGGACGAAGTGCGAGCAGCCCGACAGCGCCAACGCGGCGACGGCGAATGGGGCAATACGCAGCGCCTTAGAGCTGAGACAACTTGGCGAGCATTTCATCGGAGGTTTGAACCGCTTTGCTGTTGATTTCGTAGGCACGCTGGGTCTGGATCATGCTGACCATTTCCTCCACCACGTTGACGTTGGAGGTTTCGACGTAACCCTGGTCGAGGCGCCCGGCGCCGTTCAGGCCGGGCGTCGATTCATTGCGCATGCCGGACGCGCTGGTTTCGAGATACAGGTTGTCGCCGATGCTCTGCAGCCCGGCGGGATTGACGAAGGTCGAAAGGCTCAACTGCCCGACCTGGGTCGATTCGTTGCTGCCGGGCTGGGTGACGGTGACCACGCCATCCTTGCCGATCGTGATCGACAACGCGTCCTGCGGAATCAGCACCGCGGGCTGGATCGGATAACCATCGGCGGTGACGAGCTGGCCGCTTTCGTTGACCTGGAAACTGCCGTCGCGGGTGTAGGCATTGTTGCCGTCCGGCATCAGCACCTGAAAGAAACCCTTGCCGTCGATCGCGACGTCCTTGGAGTTGCCGGTCTGTTCGAGGCTGCCCTGGGTCTGGATGCGTTCGGTCGCGACCGGACGCACGCCCGAGCCGATCTGCAGGCCCGCCGGCAGTACGTTTTGCATGTCGTTGCGGCCGCCGGCCTGGCGCATGTTCTGGTACAGAAGGTCCTGGAACACGGCGCGCGATTTCTTGAATCCGTTGGTGCTGACGTTCGCCAGGTTGTTGGCGATCACGTCCATCTTGGTCTGCTGCGCTTCAAGACCGGTCTTGGCGGTCCAGAGTGACTTGATCATCGGTTAGTCCTCCAAGTCTCAGCCGAGCGACAACAGTCGGTCGGCCTGGCGTGCGTTGTCCTCGCTGGACTGCACGGCCTTCATCTGCATTTCGTACATGCGCGAAGTGGCGATCATGTCGACCATGGATTCCACCGCGCTGACATTGCTGCCTTCCAGCGCGCCGGTCTGCAGGCGCGCGTTGTCGTCGGCCGCCAGCGGCGCGGGGTTGCCGGCGGGATCGAGCGAGCGGAACAGGCCGTCGTCGCCGCGCGCAAGTGATTTCTCGTCGGGCGTGACCAGCTTCAATTTGCCGACCTGCACCAGCGCATCGGGCTTGTCGCCCGGACCGATCGCGCTGATGGTGCCGTCGGCGCCAATCGTGAGTTCCGCGCCCAGCGGCACGATGATCGGGCCGCCGTCACCGATCACCGGACGGCCGGCGCTGGTGATCATGCCGGTGCCGTCGACCTGCAAGTCGCCGCGCCGGGTATAGGCTTCCTGACCGTTCTCGTCCTGCACCGCAAGCCAGGCGCCGCCTTCCAGCGCGACATCGAGGTCGCGGCCGGTGGCATCGATCGGGCCGGGCGCGAAATTGCTGGTGGGCGTGGTGACCATCACCGACACGCGGGTGCGCAGCGCGCCGTCGCCTTGCACCGGCACCGCGCGCATCGCGTCGATCTGTCCACGGAAACCCGTGGTCGACACGTTGGCGAGGTTGTTGCTGACCACCGCCTGTCGGTTGAAGCTTTGCTGGGCGCCGCTCATCGCGGTGTAGATCATGCGATCCATGGGAATTCCTCAGCCGGCCATCAACGCAGGTTGACGACGGTTTGCAGCACCTGATCCTGGGTCTTGATGGTCTGCGTGTTGGCCTGATAGTTGCGCTGGGCGATGATCAGGTTCACCAGCTCGGTGGCGAGGTCGACGTTGGACGATTCCAGCGTGCCGTCTTCGAGGCTGCCGAGCTGGCCGGCACCGGCGGTGCCGAGCAGCGGCTGCCCGGAGTCGCCGGTTTCCGTCCACGCGTTGTCGCCGGCCGGCGCCAGGCCTTCGGGATTGCGGAAGTTGGCCAGCGCGATCGTGCCGAGCGTGCGGGTCTGCTCGTTGGAGTAGCTGCCGACGATGTCGCCGTTCTTGTCGAAACGGATGCCGACCAGGCTGCCCGAGGTGTAACCGTCCTGCACCAGCGACGACAGCGCGAAATCGTTGCCGAACTGGGTGGTGCCGTTGAAGCCCAGCGTGAAGTTCATGGGGGCAGCGCCGCCAGCCGGCGTGAACGTCACGTTCGGCAGGGTGCTGGCGCCGGCGTTCAACACGCCGTTGGGATCGAACACCAGCGTGCCCTGGTTGGCGGGATTGAACGTGCCGTCCATCCCGACGCGGACTTCCCAGGTATTGCCGGCGGTCTTGGTGAAATACGTGGTCATGATGTGCTGCACGCCCAGCGAGTCGTAGGTCGTGCCGGTGTTCGCGTACGAGTAGGTGTTGGCATCGGTGGCGTCGAACGGCACGGTGCCGCGATTGATCGTGGGCGAGCTGGCGTCGAGGTTCAGCGCCGCCTGCACGGACGTGGTCGGATTCGCGCTCATCGCATCGCTCGGGACGTGCAGCGCTTCCGGCGTGCCGCCGGTGCCCACGCCCGCGGCGAAGCCGGTGAGCTTGGCGCCACTCGCGTTCACGAGGTAACCGTCCTGCGTCAGCGTCAGCTGGCCGTTGCGCGAATACACCACCTGGTCACCCTGCTTGAAGCGGAAGAAACCGCCGCCGTTGATGCCGAGGTCGAGATTGCGACCGGTGGTTTCCAGCGTGCCGTTCGCGAAGTTCTGCAGCACGCCCGCCACGCGCACGCCCTGCCCGATCTTCGAGCCGGCGTAGACGTCCGCGAACTGGATGCTGGAACCCTTGAAACCGTAGGTCTGCGAGTTCGCGATGTTGTTGCCGATGGCGTCGAGGTTCTGCGAGGCGGCGTTGAGACCGCTCAGTGCTTGCGAAAAACTCATGGGTGCGCTCCTGGGAAAACGATGGTTGGATCAGAGGATCTGGCGAACGTCGCCAAGACTGACTTGATTGGTGATGCCGCCGAGGTCCAGCAGCGGGCCGTCCTTGCCGGTGCTGATGCCGGTGACGAGTGCGTAATTGAGGCCGGTGACGTCCACCGCGTCGCTGCCGCTGGCGGCCTTGACCGCAAGCGTGTACGCGCCCTGCGGCGCCTGCGAGCCGTCGTCGAGCTTGCCGTCCCAACTGAACGACTGGGTGCCGGCATCCACCGCGCCCAGATCGAAGCTGCGGACCACTTTTCCGGAGCCGTCGGTGATCGTGATCTGCACGTCGTCGGCCGGCGCCCCGAGTTCGAGGCCGAACGGCGTGGTGGTGCCGTCGCTGCCGACCAGCACGCGATCGCCCGGCACCAGCACGCCCTTGCCGATCAGCGCCGCGGCCTGCAGCGACTGGCCGGCGTTGATCTGGCCGGTGATGCCTTTCAACGTGGTGTTGAGGTCCTGGATGCCGCTGACCGTGTTGATCTGGGCCAACTGCGAGGTCATCTGCGAGTTGTCCATCGGGTTCAGCGGATCCTGGTTCTTCAACTGCGTGACCAGCAGGGTCATGAAGTGGTTCTGCAGGTCGCTTGCGGTGTCCGTCTTGGCGGTGGTGCTGGCGTTGAGCGCGCTCAGCACGCGCGGATCGATCGATTGCGCGGCGGAAACGGCCATCAGCCTTCTCCCAGCGTGAGGGTCTTGGTCATCATCTGCTTGCTGGTGTTCAGCACTTCCACGTTGGCCTGGTACGAGCGCGAGGCCTCGATCATGTTGACCATCTCCTCGACCGGCTGGACGTTGGGCAGGCTGACGTAGCCCTGGTCGTCGGCGTTCGGATCGCCGGGACGGTATTCGCGGCGCAGCGGCGTCGCGTCTTCGACGACCCGCGATACGCCGACGCCCGCCGAACCGTCGCGGCCGCGGGCTTCGAACACCACTTGTTTCGCGCGATACGGCTGTCCGTCGGGCCCCGCCACGCTGTCGGCGTTGGCGAGATTGCTGGCCGCCACGTTCATGCGTTGCGACTGGGCCTGCATGGCCGAGCCGGAAATCTGGAAAATCGAAAACATGGTCATGGATCAATCCCCTTCGTGATCGTCATTCCGACTGCATCGCAGCCTTCAGGTTGCGCAGGCGGGTGTTGATCAGGCTGAGCGAGGTTTCGTAGCGCACGGTGTTGTCCGCGAACGCGGCGCGCTCGACGTCCATGTTCACCGTGTTGCCGTCCAGGCTCGGCTGGTCGGGCACGCGATACAGCATCCGCGGTGCGGTGCCGACGCTCTCGCCGCCCTGCAGATGGCCGGTGGAGGTGGTGGTCATCGCCAGTTGGCCCTGCGAACCATCGCGCGCGCTGGCCTGCGCCAGCGCCTTGGAAAAGTCGAAATCGCGTGCCTTGAAATCCGGCGTGTCGGCGTTGGCGATGTTGCCGGCCAGCACCTTCTGGCGTTCGAAACGCAAGCCCAGTGCCTGGCGGTCGAAGTCGAGCGCGGAAGCGAGCTTGTCGAGCATGGTCGGTTCCCCTGTTGCGCCGCGGCGGGCGTGATGCGCCGTCAGCGGTGGAAGTTCGGAATCGAGAATACGCGCGGGGGTGGCGATCCAATCGGACAAACAGACCGGGTTTTTGCGTTCAATTCGGATGCTCGCGGGCCGCACCGCTTGCCTACACTGGCGCTCGTCACGATCCCGCCGTCAGCACCGGCGCCCGTTGATCGCGCAGCCGAAGGCATACAGAAATGGTTCCGAATCGAATCCGCTCGCGATGTTTGTTCCCGGCACTGCTGCTGCTTGCGAGCGGCGCCGCGCACGCGGGGGCTGCCGAAGACGCCGCGCAGGTTTTCCTGCAGGACGCGGCCCGGCATCTCGGCAACGATGTCACCGTCACGGTGCCGGCGCCCGAAGTGGCGTTGCCGCCGTGCACCGATCCCCAACCGTTCCTGCCCGGCCACGACCAGCGCCTGCTGGGACGCGTCACGGTCGGCGTGCGCTGCGGCGATGGCCAGACCCGCTATCTGCAGGCGCGCGTCACCGCAATCGGGCAATACTGGGTGGCCGCCCAGGACATTCCGGTGGGCACACTGGTGACTGAATCGATGCTGGAAGCCCGCAGCGGCGACCTGGCGACACTGCCGCGCCTGGCGGTGCTGGACGAAAATGCCGCCGTCGGCCGGGTGGCGACACGCACCCTGGCGCGCGGCAGCGTGATCCAGGGTTCGCAACTGCAGGCGCCGGCGCTGATCCAGCGCAACCGAACGGTGTCCGTGGAAGCCATCGGCCAAGGCTTTCGCGTGGTGCGCCAGGGCGAGGCCCTGCAGGACGGCGCGCTGGGTGATACCGTGCGGGTGCGGATGAGCAATCGGTCGATCCTGACCGGGGTCGTGGCCGGCGACGGCGTCGTAAAGGTAAGTTTTTGAAGTTCCTGGAACTTGTCCTGAGCCACAGATTTTTTTCGGCGCGGCCTAAAGAATGCGCGGATCGCGCCGATACTTGAGGTCGCAGGGGGCGAACTGATGGAGAGCGTCTCATGAAAATCGACAATGTCTCGCATCTGACGACTCCGGCGCGGATCGATCAAGCGAAAAACAAGGAAAAGGTTGGCGACGTCGCGCCGCAGGCCAATGCCGAGTCGCAATCCGCGACCCATCTGAGCCGCGCCAGCGCCGATACCAGCCAGGACATCGACCATGCACGCGTGGCGGAATTGCGCCAGGCGATTTCGGAAGGCCGCCTGCACGTGGACACCGACCGCATCGCCGATCGCCTGATCGCCAGCGTGCGTGACTTGCTGGGCCACGGCCAATGAGTCTTGCCGCGCACCTGCGCGATCAGCACGACCGCCTCGACCAACTGATCGGCCTCTTGGGTCGCGAACGCGACCTGCTCGGCGACGGCACCATCGATGGCGAAGCGCTCGGCATGCTGGCTGCGGAAAAGCAGCGGGTGCTGGACGCGTTGGCCGAGGGTGAAGACCGCCGCCATGCCGCGCACGCTGGCCAAGGCTACAGCGCGGACGCGGCCGGCGACGAACGCGCCGCCCGCGAGCAGGGCTGCCTCGAATCGTGGCAGCAAATGCATGGCCGCGCCCGGCAAGCGGCGCAACTCAACCATTTCAACGGGCAGTTGATCACCATCCGGCTCACCAGCAACCAGCGCCTGCTCAACGACCTGCATGCGCTGGTGGGCAAGGGTCTGTACGGGCCCGACGGACAGGCGCGCGGCGGCGACAACCGGATCGCCTCGCAGGCGTGATCATTCTTCAGTTTGGGAAGTCAGTGACGTGTCAAGACTTGCGCGCGAGGTCATGGCCACCGAGGAACGGCTGGGCATCCTGCTCGCCTTCCAACCCATCTACACGCGCAACAAGACCGTCGCCGCCTACGAAGCCCTGCTGAACCAGGAAAACGGCGACTGTGGCGCCGCGCTGCCGGAGTTGACCAGCAGCATCGTGCTCGGCACCTATGCCGACACCTTCCAGAACGGCCGCATCGAGACCGTACCGACGTTGCTGCGCGTTTCGCCCGCGACACTGCTGTCGCCCGACATCACCTCGCTGCCGCAGAGCCAATACATCCTCGAAGTCGCAATGCCGGGGAACCCTTCGCCCGAACTCGTCGCGCAACTGCGCGCACTCGCGGCCAGCGGTTACAGGCTGGCGCTGGCGGGCTACGTCCCGGAGCGCAGCGATCTCGAACCGCTGCTGGATGTGTTCCAGGTGGTGCGGTTGAACCTGCCGCAACTCGGCTTGCCGGGCATCGCGGAAGCCGCGCGGCGCTTGTATTTCCACAAATTGACGTTGCTGGTCGACGGCGTCGATGCGATCGAACAGTTCTACGCCTGCGCCGACCTCGGCACCAGCTGGTTCCATGGCGATTTCCTGGTCAAGTCGACGCCGGTCAAGGACAAGAAGATCTCCACCAACAAGGTGCTGTTGCTGGAACTTTTGTCCGAACTGCACCGGCCCGATACCACGCCGATGGCGCTGGAGCAGATCGCGATCAAGGACGCGGCGTTTTCGTTCCGCATCCTGAAAGTCATCAACTCCGCCGCGGTCGGACTCAACCGGGAAGTCAGCTCGCTGTCCAAGGCGATCAGCCTTCTGGGCACCAACGAACTCGGCCGCTGGGCCAACATGCTGCTGGTGCACGGCGAGCCCGGCAAACCCGAAGAGCTGATGCGCAATATGCTGGTGCGCGGACGGATGTGCGAGATCCTCGCCGAACTGTCGGGCCGCGACGACGCGATGACCGCATTCATCGTCGGCCTGTTGTCGCGGCTGGATGTACTGATGGACATCGCGATGCGCGACCTGATGCGGCAGGTGCCATTGAGCTTCGAGGTGAAGCAGGCGCTGCTGCACCGCAACGGTCCGTTGGGCGAGTTGCTGACCGAAGTCGAACACTACGAGAGCGGCCGCTTCGACCACCTCACATGGTTCGTGGAACCGAACCTTTACGAAGTCGCGTACCGCCACAGCGTGATCTGGGCGCGTCGGGCGCAACAGGCGCTCGAAGCGGGCTGACGCTTCGTTTTTCGAACGTGCATCGATGCCGGCGCGCGCCCCGCGCTGTGCCGGCGTGTGCGTGGTCGCCGGACGCTGATTCTCCGATATTGACGCTGCGCCGCAACATTTTCGGAGAGAGCTCGCCCGACAAGCTGCTTATTTTCAGTAACCTATATGGCATCTGAACCCTTTCCACGGAAATGTTGCACTGCACAATAAAACCGGCTAGAGTAGACATCAATTCCTAACCGACCTCTGCAAGAGGAGCACACCATGTACAGCCAGTTCCAGAAGCAGTCGCTCGATCTCGGCAAGCAG
>DAIUEL010000015.1:0-25742 GCA_036845145.1 Rhodanobacteraceae bacterium
TCGACGCCAGGTCCGTGCTGGTGTTGGTGCCGTTGGCGGCCTGCACCGTCAACTGACGGATGCGCTGCAGGTTGTCATTGACTTGACCGAGCGCGCCTTCGGCGGTCTGCGACAGCGAGATGCCGTCGTTGGCGTTGCGCTGGGCCTGGGACAGACCGGTGATCTGCGAACCCATGCGGTTGGCGATGGCCTGGCCGGCGGCATCGTCGGCGGCGGAGTTGATGCGCAGGCCGGACGACAGGCGTTCCATCGCGGTCTGCAGGGCGCCCTGTGAGCGGTTCAGGTTTTGCTGGCCGATCAGAGCGGTAATGTTGGTGTTGATGACTGCCATGACATTATCCTTTCGTGGTGGAGTTGGATGAAGGCCGCTCTGCGGCTTCGCCAAAGGTCGGTATCGGGTGCCCACTCGTTGGTGATGCGACCTCGGCGCCAGCCTTCGTGAATGTTTTTCGGCGCGGGCGGAGATTTCTTTAGGGCACGCCAAATGTGACTCTTGTCGCGCTTCCCGCGCCGACCGGCTCGCGCGCGCGATCGCAACGCGCATTGGCGCTCGGCGCCGGTGCCGGCGTTTGATGCAAGTAATGAGGCGCGTCGTTTGACGTCGTTGCATGCTTGTCACTTGATGCTTGCTTCCCGCATCGTCGTTGCCGTGGGCAGCGCAGGATTGCGCGGCGGCACATCTCATGGGCACCGGGCGAGGCATTGCGCGATCCGCTCAAGATTTTTGCTTCGCGGTCGATATGGCCTGCGAAGCCGGGCGCGAATGGGGCCCGGGTGACAACTTGCATGCAATGCGCGACACGCATGGCCCGAGAGGACGCCGTGCGAAGTTGCGCACTGCGTCAGACAGGGGGAAGGCACATGAAGCAATCCACGGCGATTTTCGCGAAGCTGTCGAATCTGTCCGTCAAGACGCGCCTGATCGGCGTGCTCGGGATGCTCGGGTCGTTGCTGATCGCGGGCACGTTCGTCAGTCTCGGCACGATGGCCTGGCAGAACGAAGGCATGCGCCGCAGCTACGAGGAAGGCATGACGCCGGTGCAGTTGATGGGCGAACTGCGTTCCAAGTCGCTGCTGAATTTCACGGTGCTGGGCGAAGCCGCGGGCTCGCTCGGCAATCCCGATCAGGTGAAGCAGAAGATCGCCGAGTCGAAGCAGATCGAGCAGGACATCGCCGCCATCAACAAGCAGCTCGCCGCGATTCCCATGGGCAAGGACATCGCCGCCAGGTACCAGGAATTTCGCGCCTCGGACGCGGATTACCTGAGCGGCCTCGGCGACATCTATGACGCGCTCGGACAGCAGGACAAAGGCACCGGGGACATGCTGGAGATGCAGGTGCGCCCGCAGTTGATGATGCGGATCGGCGCGCTCAACAAACTGATCCAGGTGCAAGGCGACGCGGTGAAGCAGATCTATCAGGCGCAGGTGCAGCGCTACCGGGAAGTGCGCACGGCGGTGCTGGCCGCGCTTGCCATCGGGCTGCTGATTGCGACGCTGGTTTCGACCCTGCTGGTGCGTTCGCTGAGCGGCACGCTGAAACATCTCGCGAAAGTCGCTTACGCGATCGCCGAAGGCAAGCTGGGGCATCGCATCAGGGTGACGCGGCGCGACGAACTCGGGCAGGTGCTCGATGCATTCCGTGTGATGGACGAGCGCCTCAGCTCGATCGTGGACGAGGTGCGCCAGGGCTCCGACGCGGTCAGCAGCGCGGCGCAGCAGATCGCGCGCGGCAACGACGGCCTCAGCCAGCGCACCCAGGAGCAGGCGTCCAGCCTCGAGGAAACCGCGTCGTCGATGGAGGAGATGACCTCCACCGTCAAGCACAATGCCGACAACGCCAATCACGCGAACCAGCTCGCGCGCGGCGCACGCGAACACGCCGAACACGGCGGCGAAGTGGTGCGCGAAGCGGTCGCCGCGATGGCCGAGATCGACGCGTCCAGCCGCAAGATCGGCGACATCGTGCGCCTGATCCAGGACATCGCGTTCCAGACCAACCTGCTGGCGCTGAACGCGGCGGTGGAAGCCGCACGCGCGGGCGAACAGGGTCGCGGTTTCGCGGTGGTCGCGAGCGAAGTGCGCAGTCTGGCGCAGCGCAGCGCCGATGCCGCAACCGAGATCAAGCGACTGATCGCCGACAGCGAGGAAAAGGTGCGCACCGGTTCCACGCTGGTCAATCAGTCGGGCGAGGCGCTCGCGCAAATCGTCGAGAGCGTCAAGAAGGTCACCGACATCGTGTCCGAAATCGCGTCGGCCAACCAGGAGCAGTCGGTCGGCATCGACCAGGTCAGCCATGCCGTCGCGCAGATCGAGGAAATGACGCAGCAGAACTCTTCGCTGGTGGAGGAAGCCTCGGTGGCTGCGCGCGCGATGCAGGATCAGGCCGTGAAACTGTCCCGCCAGGTCTGCTTCTTCCAGCTCGCAGGCAAGGCCGGGCACGTCGAGGGCGATGCGGGCGAATGCGAGATTCCGGATGTCGGCCGCGCCACCGAGGCCGTGTTTGCGGCGGTGCGGAAGTCCGCGCCGCGTGCGGTCGCGGCCGAAGACGCCGACGCCTGGAAGGAATTTTGAGCGCGCCAGGGGCCTGGCACGGACCATGGTGCCTCTCGGTTGGGTTCTTCAACCAGCCGTCTCCCGCTCATCGGCATCCGATGGGCGGGAGACGGTTTTTCGTGGCCGCTGAAGACATCGTCGGGCGCCGCTTGTCTCGCTTCCGCGGAAGTGTTCGGGGAAGAAGGCGCGTCATGTCGCAAGATGGATCGGCGCAACACAGGCCTCTCACCCCGACCGTTCTTCGATGCGGAGAGGTTGGGCGAAAGGAAAGGCTTTGCGCGTCCACATGCCCGCCACCGGAAGCACACAGCCGATGGCGCGGCCTGGTGCAACTCGGTGCGATGCCGCAGTGTGGCGCTGCATGCCGGCGCGAATGCGCGCCGGCGATCCAAGAGATCAGAGGGTGCAAGGCAGACGAGGCGCCGCCGTCACCAGGCGCGCACGCTGACGATGCTGATCGCGAACGACTGCATGTCCGGGCTGTAGTGGATCAGGCGGCCCAGATCGAAGCTCACCGACTTGCCGGGCGAGATGTTGGAGGTGCCGGCCGGCCACGCGCTCTTGCTGGCGACCACATTGCCGCTGGCGTCTTTCGCGATGACCTTGAGCTGCGCCGCGGCCGGAGCCGCACAACTGTTCACCAGCTCGCCGCTGAGCGCGACGTGCCGGTTCATGGTGCCCCCCGTGACTTCGGTCCTGAAATCCTTGACCGAAAAATCCGTCGCCGAACAGGCTGCATGGGCGCCGAGCGGCACGATGAGCATCAGGGCCGATGCAATCAGGGTCTTCATGAAATCCTCATTGACCATCATGTCGCCCAAGGCGACGTCAGACTCGCTATCGGCCGCATCGGGCGCAGCTTTAGGCGCGCGCGGTGGTTTTGTCGAACCGTTCGCGTTTGCGACGAGAGCCGCGGCACATCGCGCATGCAGCGGCTGCGGCACCTGCCGTCGTAACAATTCTTAAGAATCCCGGATCGGTCGATTTGCGGCGTGCCGCCGTGCGCAAGCGGGGACGAGCGAGGCCATGAAACGCAGGCACGGTGCGGTCCTCCGCGATCGCTCCGGCCGCCAATGAGGTGCACGTCACGCTTGCCGGCCTGCTCAAGCTCGTCGCCGATTGGCCGATAGATGCAGCAGACAAACCCGGGTGGGGAAGGATCACAGTTGTGTTGACTTTTATCGGACTCCTCGTAGTCATCCTTTCCGTGTTCGGGGGCTACGCCATTTCGGGCGGCGCGCTCGGACCGCTGTACCAGCCGGCCGAAATCCTCATCATCGTCGGGGCCGCGGTGGGCGCATTCGTCGCCGCCAACAACGGCAAGGCGATCAACGCGACGCTGCGTGCCGCCTCGCGCCTCAAGCACACCAAGAAGTACAACAAGGCGCTGTACATGGACTTGATGTCGCTGCAGTACAAGCTGCTCACCAAGATGCGTCGCGAGGGCATGCTGGGCATTGAAAAGGATATCGAGGACCCGGGCAGCAGCCCGCTGTTCACCGAGCATCCGCAAATCGCCCGGGACCCCATGATCATGGGGTTCCTCACCGATTACCTGCGCCTGATGGCGAGCGGCAGCGTCGATCCGATCGAGCTGGACGAACTGATGACGCACGAGATCGAGGCGATGGAACACGACGCCCACGTGCCGGCCGATGCGCTGTTCAAGGTCGGCGATGCGCTGCCGGCATTCGGCATCGTCGCGGCGGTGATGGGCGTGGTGAAGGCACTCGCGTCGGCCGGTGGCGGGTCGACGGAAATGGGCGAGATGATCGCGCACGCGCTGGTCGGTACCTTCATGGGCATCCTGCTTGCCTACGGCGTGGTCAATCCGATCGGCAGCCGCATCGACCGCCAGGTGCGCGAGGCGGTGCGGATGCTGCAATGCATCCGTGTCACCCTGCTCGCGACCCTGAACGGCTACGCGCCGCAACTGGCGCTGGAGTTCGGCCGCAAGGCACTGAATTCCGCCGAGCGCCCGAGCTTCGATGAACTGGAAAACCACGTCCGCGGCAAGCGGCCGGAAGGGAGCGAGGCGGCATGAAAGAGGGCGGCCACCCGCGCATCATCATCCGTCGCAAGAGCAGCGGACAGGGTGACCACCATGGCGGCGCGTGGAAGATCGCGCTGGCCGACTTCATGACCACGCTGATGGCATTGTTCCTGGTGCTGTGGGTGATCGCTACCGCCACGCCCGAACAATTGCGCGGGCTTGCGGATTACTTCAGCACGCCGCTGGCGCAGGCCGTGGCCGGCGGCGACCGTGACACTGCCAGCGACAGCGCGATCCCGGGCGGCGGCCCCGATCACGTCTACAACGAAGGCGAGCGCGCGAACGTTCATCTGCAGCCGCAGCCGCGCCCCAGCGAACAGCGGCGGCGCCTGCGGCACCTTCGCGACAACATCATGGCGGCGGTGCAGGCCAACAAGCAGTTGCGCGACGTGCGCGACCAGTTGCGTTTCGAGATGACGCCGGAGGGCCTGCGCATCCAAATGGTGGACAGCGACCGGCGACCCATGTTCGAACTCGGCAGCGACAAGCTGGAGCCGTACATGCGCGACCTGTTGCGCGCGATGGTGCCGTTTCTCAACGAGCTGCCCAATCAGTTGAGCATCTACGGCTACACCGACGATCGGCCGTTCCAGAGCGGCGAAAACGGCTACAGCAACTGGGAATTGTCCGCCGCGCGTGCCAACGCGTCGCGCCGCGAGCTGGTCACCGGTGGGCTCGACGGCAGCAAATTGCTCACCGTGACGGGCGTGGCCGATCGCATTCCGCTCGCTGGCGCCAAACCCAGCGACCCGGCCAACCGCCGCATCGAGCTCCTGGTGCTGACGACCAAGGCCGCGCAACGCATCACCGACGGCGCGCCGTTGTCGCAAAACGACGGACAGGCCGATTCCGTATCGCCCGACGATAACGATCCACTGCCCGCCGCGAACCGGGCAGCCCTGGCGGTGCCCGCCCTGAAGCTCAAGCGGGGGAAGTGACGTGGACGTTTCCGAATTCCAGGATTCGTTCTTCGAGGAAGCCGGGGAACTGCTCGAGGGCATGGAGGCGCATTTGCTGGCGCTGGATCTGGCGCACCCCGATCCCGAGCAATTGAACGCGATCTTCCGTGCCGCGCATTCGATCAAGGGCGGTGCCGGCACCTTCGGCTTCGAAGCGCTGCAGCGCACCACCCACCTGCTCGAAAACCTGCTCGACGCCGCGCGCCGGGGCGAACTGGCGCTGCGCCGCGGGATCGTGGATACCTTCCTGGAAACCAAGGACATGCTGGACGATCAACTCAACGCCTACCGGCAGGGACAGACGCCCGATCCGGAGGCACTGGAACGCATCTGCGCCGTGCTGCAACGCCTCGCCAACGAGGAAATCGGCACCGCGGGCGCCGCGAAGGCCAAAGCCAAGCCGGCCAAGCCCGCCGCCAAAAAGTCGTCCGCGAAAAAAGCCGCGGCCGATAAGTCGCCGAAGCGATCCGCGCGGAAGAAATCGCAAAGTGCGCAGTCGCCGGCGCGCGATGTGCCGGCCTGGCGCGTGACGCTTCTCGGCGTCAACGACAAGGATCGCGATCTCCTGATCGAGGAACTGGGCCACCTTGGACACGTCGAGAGCCGGCACAGCGAAGGCGATCGCCACGAAGTGGTGCTGGTGTCGTCGGAGAGCGCGGCGGACATTGAAGCGGTGATGTGTTTCATCGTCGAGCCGGAGCAGTTGAAGATCGAGGCCGTGGTGGCGGAATCCGCGTCGGGAGTCGACGGCTCCGTGCCGCAACCGGAACCGAAGTCCGAGCCGGCCGTGGAAGCGCAGGCGTCCGTCGAGGCGGAAGCCCCCATGGCTGCAACATCCAACGCCAAAGCCGCGGCGCGGCCAGCGGGCACCCACACCGAATCGTCGCTGCGCGTGCCCGTCGACAAGGTCGACCACATCATCAACCTGGTCGGTGAGCTGATCATCACGCAGTCGATGTTGAACCAGGTCGTCGCGAAACTCGACGGCCCCGCGCACGCGAGCCTCGTCGCCGGCATCAACCTGCTGGAACGCAACGCGCGCGACCTGCAGGAAGCGGTGATGTCGGTGCGCATGGTGCCGATGGACCACGTGTTCAGCCGTTTCCCGCGACTGGTGCGCGATCTCGCTGCCAAACTCCACAAGGACGTGGAACTGGTCACCACAGGCCGCTCGACGGAGCTCGACAAGAGCCTGACCGAGCAGATCATCGATCCGCTGACGCACCTCGTGCGCAACAGCCTCGACCACGGCGTCGAGAGTCCGGACGAGCGCGAAGCCGCCGGCAAGTCGCGCACGGGCACGATCACGCTTTCCGCCGAACACCAGGGCGGCAACATCGTGATCGAGGTCAGCGACGACGGCGCCGGCTTGAATCGCGCGAAGATCCTGGCCAAGGCGCGCGAGCGCGGCATGAACGCGTCCGACGCGATGAGCGACGAAGATGTCTGGCAATTGATCTTCGCGCCGGGCTTCTCCACCGCCGCGCAGGTCAGCGACGTATCCGGGCGCGGCGTCGGCATGGATGTCGTCAAACGCAACATCGAAGGCATGGGCGGTCGCGTCGAAGTCGCCTCGCGCACGGGCCAAAGCACCACCATCCGCGTGGTGTTGCCGCTGACGCTCGCGATCCTCGACGGCATGTCGGTGCGGGTCGGCCGCGAAACCTTCATCCTGCCGGTCACCGCGGTGATCGAATCGCTGCAACCGCGTGATGAGGACCTGCATGGCACCGCCGGCGGCGACCTGCTGTTGAAGGTGCGCGAGGACTACCTGCCGATCGTGGCCGTGCACGAGGCGATGGACGTCGCCGAAGCCTGCACCGACGCCACCCGCGCGATCGCGGTGGTGGTGCAGGGCCGCGGCCGTCGCTACGCGCTGCTGGTCGACGAACTGGTGGGACAACAACAAGTGGTCGTCAAGAACCTCGAAACCAATTACCGCAAGGTGCCCGGCGTGTCGGCCGCGACCATCATGGGCGACGGCAGCGTGGCGTTGATCCTCGACGTGAACGACCTCTGCGAGATCGCTGCCAGCCGGAAAGAAAACGGCGTGTTTGCCGATGACGTGTTGGATGCCCGGGCCATCGGGTCGCGCATGCACGCCTTACACAGGAGTCCGAGCCACCATGAATCCCGCAGCATCCATTGAGACGCGCACCGGCGACGACACCGGCAGCCGCCAATTCCTCGTGTTCTCGCTGGGCGAGGAGGAATACGCGATCGACATCCTGAAGGTGCAGGAAATCCGCGATTACGACCACGTGACGCGCATCTCCAACGCGCCGGATTTCATCAAGGGCGTGGCCAACCTGCGCGGCGTGATCGTGCCGATCGTGGACCTGCGCATCAAGTTCCGGATGGAAAACGCGGCCTACGACGCCAACACCGTCGTGATCGTGGTGAACATCGGCAAGCGCGTGGTCGGCATCGTGGTCGACCGCGTTTCCGACGTGATGACGCTGGCGCCGGAGCAAATGAAACCGGCGCCGGAATTCGGCGTGGGCTTGCCGCTGGCTTACATCCAGGGCTTGGGCGATCTCGGCGGCCGCATGTTGATCCTGGTGGATATCGAAAAACTCCTGACCAGCCGCGAGATGGCGCTGGTCGATGAAGCCGGCGAGAGCCGCGCGGCGTAAGTGAAGGGCCTCGTGAACTTCGACCATCCCGTTGCGCAGCGACAAGCTGCAGATGTCACTTGCAACCCCGTGCGGGTCGTGTCGATGGCCGATGGCGCGATGGACGCGCTTCCCACGCGTGAACCGCGGCCATTCGCCGGCACCGCGCCGCGGCGCGCGCCGGCCAACCGGGTCTGCAGCATCGCGCTGGTGCGCGACCTCGAATTCGACGACCACGACCTGGAACGCATCTGCGCCTTGATCTATCGGCGCGCCGGGATCGTACTGGCCGCGCACAAGCGCGACATGGTCTACAGCCGCGTGGGCCGCCGCGTTCGACATTACCACCTGACGCGATTCTCCGATTACCTCGCGCAACTGGAAGATGACCCCCGTTCGGGCGAATGGGAAGCCTTCACCAACGCGCTGACCACCAACCTCACTTCGTTCTTCCGCGAGGAACATCATTTTCCGTTGCTCGCGCGGCACGTCGCCGGGCGCACGGGCCCCGTGCGCGTCTGGTGCGCGGCGGCCTCGACCGGCCAGGAACCGTATTCGATCGCGATGCAACTGGTGGAAACGCTGGGCGACCAGGCCGACGTGCAGGTGTTCGCCACCGACATCGACACCCAGGCGCTGGAAGTCGCCATGGGCGGCGTGTACCCGATGTCCCAGGTCGAGAAACTGGACGAGAAGCGGCGCAAGCGTTTCTTCCAGAAGGGCGGCGGCCAGCGCGCGGGTTATGCGCGGGTGCGGCCGGAGCTGGCCGCGCGGGTCAAGTTCCAGCCGTTGAATCTGGTTGCCGGCAATTGGCCGAAGCTTGATCTCTTCGACGCGGTGTTTTGCCGCAACGTGATGATTTATTTCGACGCGGAAACCCAGGCGAGGATCCTGAAGCGATTCGTGCTGCACATGCAGCCGGACGCGCTGCTGTTCGCCGGCCACTCCGAAAATTTCACCTACATCAGCGACCAATTCCGGCTGCGCGGACAGACGGTCTATACCCTGCGCTGAGTCCGAAGCGGGCGGCCGCACGCCCCCGCAGCGTCGATTGCATCACGCTGTGGACACGCCGGTGCACCGCCGGCATCGCGTCGGCTAAAGCCGCGCTGGCTTGGCGCCGATACATCCAACGAGACGCATGCTCGACAGGCCGCGCCGAGGGCGTCGTGGCGGACGGGAGAATCGATTTTGGCCACGCAGAAAACCAAGGTGCTTTGCGTCGACGACTCGGCGCTGATCCGCGGCCTGATGACGCAGATCATCAACGAGCACGACGACATGGAAGTGGTGGCCGTGGCGCCGGACCCGTTGGTCGCGCGCGACCTCATCAAGCAGCACAACCCGGACGTGTTGACGCTGGACGTGGAAATGCCGCGCATGGATGGGCTGGATTTCCTCGAACGGCTGATGCGCCTGCGGCCGATGCCGGTGGTGATGGTGTCGTCGATGACGCGGTCGGGTTCGGAAGCGACGTTGCGCGCGCTGGAGCTCGGCGCGGTGGATTTCGTCGCCAAGCCCGAGCTGGGCATCCGCGGCGGCATGCTCGATTACAGCGACGTGATCGCGCAGAAGATCCGCGCGGCGGCGGCTTCGCGGCCTCGGCGCCAGCAGATCGCCACGCCGCGCGCGATGCTGCGCGAGCCGTTGGTGTCCAGCGAAAAGCTGGTGATCCTCGGTGCGTCGACGGGCGGGCCGGAAGCAATCCGTGCGGTGCTCGAACCGCTGCCGCCGAACAGTCCGGCGATCCTGATCACGCAGCACATGCCGGCGGGGTTCACCCTCTCGTTCGCGCAGCGCCTGAACCGCTTGTGCCGGGTCACGGTGAAGGAAGCGGAAGATGGCGAACGGGTCCTGCCCGGGCACACGTATATCGCACCCGGCGATCGGCATCTCAAGCTGGCGCGCAGCGGCGCCAATTACGTGGTCGCGCTGGATCGGGGGGCGCCGGTCAATCGCCACAAACCATCGGTGGACGTGTTGTTCCACTCGGCGGCGGAGCAGGCCGGTCGCAATGCGATCGGCGTATTGCTGACCGGCATGGGCAAGGATGGCGCGCTCGGGCTGCGCGCGATGCGCGACGCGGGCGCCACGACGCTCGCGCAGGACCAAGCGACGTCGCTGGTGTTCGGCATGCCGCGCGAAGCGATCGCGGCGGGCGGCGCCAGCGAAGTATTGGGGCTTGAAGAGATGGCTCCGAGGCTGATGGCGCTGGCCGCGGCCTCGGGACGCGCACAACGGGTGTAGGCAAGGGCGGCGCGCGGTGGATGCGCACGCCACTACAAGCGGTTTCCACGGGAAACGAACATGAAAGCGATGCACGACATCAAGATCAACACGGGAATGGTGGCAGTGCTTGTCATTTTCTCGGCGGTGATCGCCACGGCCATCGGCCTCGGCCTGCATGCGGGCCAGGAAATGGGCGGCCATCTGCTCACGATCAAGAGCGTCAACATCGATCAGCTCAACCTGGTCAGCGAAATCAACAACGAGCAAAGCTACGTGCGCTCCCGGATTGCGGGCATGCGGGACGACTTGCGTGCCCAACGGCAGCCGGATCACGCCGAACTGACCGCGATTGCCGGCAAGCTGGATGGCATGGACGACGTGCTGCGGAAGTTCAATGCCGTGCAGAAGGATCCGGAACAGCAGAAGCTGGCCCAGGCGATCAGCGTCAGCGCCGCCGACTTGATCAAGGTGATCCGGGGCCAGGAGGATGCGATCGAGAAAGGCGATCTCGACGCGTTCAACGCGCTCGACGAGCAACTCGTGGCGCCAGCCCGTCGGTTCCACGACAGTCTTGCCGCGTTGGCCGGCTACGCCAACATGCGCAACACCGGGATCGTGAAGGATTTCGAAAACACCGACAGCGCGTTCAAGCGGGTGTACATCGGCCTGGGTCTGGTCACGCTCGTGCTGCTGGTGGCCGTGTACATGGGGTTGCGCCGGCTGGTGGTGATTCCGTTGACCGGCGCCGTCAAGCGGCTGGACGCGATCGCGCGCGCCGATCTTTCCGAACACATTGGCGTAAAGGGCGACAACGAAATCAGCCGGCTGTTCGCCGCGATGCGCCGCATGCAGCAGAGTCTCGGCACGATGGTGGGCGAGGCGCGCGGCAGCAGCAATTCTATCTATGTGGGGGCGACGGAAATCTCGCGCGGCAACACCAACCTTTCTTCGCGCACCGAAGAGCAGGCGGCCTCGCTGGAAGAAACCGCGACCAGCATGGATCAGATCACCGCCACCGTGAAGCAGAATGCCGACAACGCGCGCCAGGCCAGCAGCCTCGCCAACGACGCATCGGCCACGGCCAGTCACGGCGGCGAGGTGATGGACCAGGTCATTGCCACCATGCGCGGCATCTCCGACAGCTCGAAGAAGGTCACCGAGATCACCGGGATGATCGATTCGATCGCGTTCCAGACCAACATCCTCGCGCTCAACGCGTCGGTGGAAGCCGCCCGCGCCGGCGAGCAGGGCCGCGGTTTCGCGGTGGTCGCAGGCGAGGTGCGCAACCTCGCCGGACGCAGCGCCGATGCCGCGCGCGAGATCAAGCGATTGATCGAAGGTTCCTCCCGGCAGGTCAGCGAGGGTTCGGCGCTGGTGGAGCAGGCTGGCCACACCATGCGCGAGGTGGTGACCTCGGTGAAGCGCGTCACCGACATCATGGACGAAATTTCGGCGGCTTCGCAGGAGCAATCCAGCGGCATCCAGCAGATCAACCAGGCCGTCAGCCAGATGGACGAAGCCACCCAGCAGAACGCCGCACTGGTCGAGCAGATCACCGCCGCGGCCGCCTCGCTGGAAGAACAGGCGCGCCACCTGGAAGCCTCGGTAGCAGTGTTCCGCCTGCCGGGTTCCACACAGCAGCAGGATGCTTCGCGCCAAGGAATTGTGGCCAAGCCCGCCGCCACGCCTTCCAGCAACGATGTTTCGGCGATGACGCAGAAGGTCAAGCGCCTTGCCACCCAGCCGCATTCCCAACGTGCAACCAAGCCCCCACGTCCGGCGGTCACGGCCGAAGACGGTTGGGAAGAGTTCTGAACCCCCGTCCGGGCGCCGTGCTGGCGCTTCGGCTCGGGTGGAAACGCGAGAGCAAGCATGATCGACAAAAACATCAACGTCCTGGTGGTGGACGATTTCCCCACGATGCGGCGCATCGTCCGCAGCCTGCTCAAGGAGCTGGGCTTCAACAACGTGGACGAAGCGGAGGACGGGCAGGATGCACTGGGCAAGCTGAAGTCCGGCAGTTTCCAGTTCGTGATTTCGGACTGGAACATGCCCAACCTCGACGGGCTGGACATGCTCAAACGGATCCGCGCCGACGGCAACCTGGGTTCGACGCCCGTGTTGATGATCACGGCCGAAGCGAAGAAGGAAAACATCATCGCCGCGGCCAAGGCCGGCGCCAACGGCTACATCGTCAAGCCGTTCACCGCCGCCACGCTGGAAGAAAAAATCGGCAAGATTTTCGAGAAGCTGGGCCATTGACCCGCTTGCATCCGGCCTGACAGGGGAACGACTATGCAAGGCAACGCTCAGGTGGCCCAGATTCCGGGCATGGCGGACGGCGACGACCTGGTGCGCCGCGTCGGCCAGCTCACCCGCATGCTGCGGCAAAGCATGCGCGAACTCGGCCTCAACAAGGAAATCGAAAAAGCCGCGGTGGCGATTCCCGACGCGCGCGACCGGCTGAGCTATGTCGCGAAAATGACCGAGCAGGCGGCCGAGCGCTCGCTGAACGCGATCGATCGCGCGCAGCCACTGCAGGAACAGCTCGGGCGTGGCGCCGAGGCGCTGGACGCGAAGTGGCAGGCCTGGTTCGAGCATCCGGTGGAACTCGACGAGGCCCGCGACCTGGTCAAGCTCACCCGCGGCTATCTGCAGACCGTGCCCGCGGTGACGCAGAAAATCAACGCGGAGTTGCTGGAAATCACGCTGGCGCAGGATTTCCAGGACCTCACGGGCCAGGTCATCAAGAAGATGATGGACGTGATCCACGAAGTCGAACGGCAACTGTTCCAGGTGCTGCTGGACAGCGTGCCCGAAGGCAGCGAGCGCGAAGAGATGCGGCGCCGGCTGGAAGGGCGCTGGCTTGCCGGCGCGGTGGAGGAGTCGGGCGCGCTCACCAACGGACCCCAGATCAACGCCGGAGCAGAGGGCGTGGTCAGCAGCCAGGACCAGGTCGACGCGCTGCTCGACGAGCTGGGTTTCTGAAGTCCTGCACACCTAAAGCTCCGGTCGCACGGGCCGATATTGCTGAATAGAGGGGCTTGGAGCGGCCTTTTCCGCGACTGGCCCGGTCCGCAACGTGGCCACAATGTCATCCGCTGGCGAGGGCGCAAGAAGGTGCGTCGGCAGCGGGCAACCTGAAAAGGGTGAAGGAGTTCGCCGGTATGACGTCAATCACAGCGCTTGGAGTGGGCTCGGGCCTCGACCTGAACGGCCTGCTGGACCAGCTCCAGCAGGGCGAAAACCAGAAGCTCACGCCGATCACCAACCAGAAGGCCAGCTACCAGACCAAGATCTCGGCGTTCGGCAGCCTGAAGAGTGCGCTGTCGAGCCTGCAGGATGCGATCCATGCACTGAGCGATCCCGCTGCATTCCAGGCGGTGAAGAATACCGTTTCAGGCACCGCGCTGACCGCCACCACCACCAATGACACCCCGCCTGGCGATTACCAGATCCATGTCGCCCAACGCGCGCAGGCCTCCAGCGTGGCCACGCTCGGCGTTGCCGACAGCACGACCGATCTCGGCGACGGCACGGTGGACTTCACGCTGGCCGACGGCAGCACGATGAGTGTCGCGATCAGCGCGGGCAGCAGCAGCCTCCAGGACGTGCGCGATGCCATCAATGCCCAGAACGGGCCGGTGCGCGCATCGTTGATCAACGACGGCAGCGGACAGCCGTATCGGTTGGTGTTGCAGGCGGCCGACACTGGCAGCGCGGCCTCGGTCACCAGCGTCCAGTTCACCGGCACGCTCGGCAGCAGTCTGCAACTGGATGCGGCCACCCAGCAGGCCGGCCAGGACGCAAGCCTCACCATCAACGGCATCGCCGTTACGAGCGCACACAACACGGTCGAAGACGCGATCCAGGGCGTGACGCTCAACATCACCGGAGTCGGCGACTCCACCTTGCAGGTGACGCGCGACAACGACGCAATCACCAGCGGCGTCAAGAAGTTCGTCGACGCCTACAACAGCCTGGTCAAGACGCTCGGCGGGCTGACCAGTTACGACGCGACCACGCAGACCGCCGGCGCCCTGCTGGGCGACAGCACGGTGCGGTCGGTGCAATCGCAATTGCGCGGCGTGCTGGGCGGCGAGCTCGACAACGGTGGCGCATTCAAGGTGCTGAGCGATGTCGGCGTGACGCTGCAACTGGACGGCACGCTGCAGGTCGACGACGACAAGCTCGGCAATGCCGTCACCAACAACCTCGGCGCCCTGACGCAGTACTTCGCGGGTAGCGGCACGACCGACGGCATCGCCGACAAGCTCGACACGATGATCGGCAACATGACCAGCAGCACGGGCCTGATCGGCAGCGCCACCGACAGTCTCAACCAGAGCGTCAGTCAGCTCGACGACCAGTACACCCGAACCCAGCAGCAAATCGACGCGACGATGGCGATGTACAAGCAGCAGTTCACCCAGCTGGACGCCATGATCGCGCAGATGAATTCCACCAGCACCTATCTCACCCAGCAATTCGATGCGATGGGCAAGATGACGACAGGCGGCAAGTGATGCAGGCAGTGCCGCGAGGAGCATGAGCGATGAGTCCCAGGACCGGTGCCGGCGCGTACGCCAGCGTTGGGGTGGAGAGCAGCGTCTTGACGGCCTCTCCCCACCAGTTGATCAACATGTTGTTCGAGGGCGCTGGTGTGGCAATCCGCACCGCGGGCATGCACATGCAGGCCGGGCACATCGCGCGCAAGGGCGAAGCGATCTCGCGCGCGCTCGACATCGTCAACAACGGCCTGCTCGCGGCGCTGGACGTGCAACGCGGCGGCGAACTGGCGCAGCGGCTGGCGGCGCTTTACGAATACATTGCGCGACGCCTTTTGAGCGCCAACCTCAACAACGACAAGGCGGCCCTCGACGAAGCCGGACAACTGCTCGAGGAAATCGGGTCCGCCTGGCGTGAAATCGGGCCCCGCGCGGGCCATCCTTCGACATGATTGCGGAATCCACAACCATGACCACGTGCGGTCGCAAGATCATCGGTGTCTATCGCGAATTGGAAAGCAAGGCTTCGCGCATGGTCGCGCTGGCCCGGGAGCAGGATTGGGAAGCCATGATCTGCGAAGGCGAGGAGTACGTGACCGCCGTGGCGGCGCTGGCCGACATGGAAAAGGATTGCGAATTGGACGAGCAAGAGCGCAGCGCCAAGTACCGGATGCTGGAGCGCACGCTCGATTACGATCTGGAAATCCGGACCTGCCTGCTGGAACATCGCGAAGAGCTTTCCCGCCTGATGGCCTTGTCGCGCCGCGAGCGCGCACTGTCTCAGGCCTACGGCACGACCTGAGCGATGCATAGCCGGCGCCTCGACGAGTAAAGGCCATCGTGAGTGGCATCACGCCGATCCTCGACACCTTGTTGCACCAGGTATTGGGCCGGCGCGATACACCGGTGGATCGGCCGCTGCCCGATGAGTTGATCGCACCGCCGCGCGCGGGCCTGCCGCCGCAGTCCGCGCACAGCGATTCGCGACTGGACCCGCGCCCGCTGCCGACCGCGCGCACCACGATCGGCCGCGGCGGCAAAGTGAACACCGAGCCCGCCTCCCGCGGAGCCGCGGCTTCCGCGCCGGAGCAGGGCGGCGCCGTCACCACCCGCTTCAGCACGGCCGCCCGCATCATCGCGGATATCCTGATGCGTTTCCCCGCGTCCCCGGCCGCGATCCGCGCGCAGGTGCCGTTGCTCACCACCCGCGAGCGCATTCACGTCGCGCAGTTGGCCGCGCGGTTGCGTGACAGCATAGAATCCAGCGGATTGTTCTACGAGGCGCACCTGTTGCGCTGGCGCGGCGGCACGTTTCCGCTGGCGCAGTTGTTGCGCGAGCCGCAGATGCTTTGGAACGGTCGCGCCGGTACGCTGCCGCAGGCGCCGCCGCCACCGCCCGGCAATGCACCGGCGGCGGCGCCCCCGCCTTCCAACGCTCCGGCTGCGCCATCGACGCATGTTCCCGTCGCCAGCGCCGCAACCGGGTCGCCGAACCCGGCGACCGTTGCTTCGCCGGGTTACGGGGCCGACGGCAAGCCGATGGCGAGTTCTCTGGCGGGACGCGCCGACGCTCCGGCAGCGGCCGCGCAATCCGGAGCGCTGGCACCCGCGAGCGGCGCCCAGGCGGTCCATCCTGCGCTGGAAGGCGTATTGCGGCACCAACTGGACGTGCTGGCCGCGCCGGTGCTGCGCTGGGAAGGCGCGCCGTGGGCCGGTGCTTTCATGGCGCTGACGTTGCAGCCGCCGCCGCACCAGCCCGAACGGCAACATCCGGATGAAGAACAACGATCGCGGCAGGATGGCGATGCGCCATGGCAAACCCGTTTGACCTTGCGCCTTGCGCAGCTGGGCGAGGTGAAGGTCAACCTGCGACTCGGGGCGCAACGTGTCGCGCTGGACCTTCAGGCCGAACCGGACGCCGCCGAGCGCATGGATGCCGCGAGCGACATCTTGCGCGAACGGCTGGGCGCGCTGGGGTTCCAAAACGTGGCGCTGCGCATCCGCCCGCATGAGGTTACGGAGGGCGGCCATGACTGAGCGCGAGCGCCGCCAGGCCGTGGCATTGGCCGGTTCCGAGGGTGCCGAAGCCGCGCGCGTGATCGCGAAAGGCTACGGCGACCTCGCCGAGCAGGTGATCGCCGAGGCGCGCCGCCATGGCATCTACGTGCATGGTTCGCCCGAACTGGTGGGTTTGCTGATGGGGCTCGATCTAGACCAGCGCGTCCCCGACCGCTTGTACGACGTGGTCGCGGAATTGCTGGCCTGGGTGGCGGAGATGGATGCCCGAACTGCGCCTTCATCGGCGGTCGCGACCCGTTTCCCCGAATAGCCGGCCCAATCCCGTCCTTATCGCGGGATGGATACGGGTGCCGACGCCCGACAATGGCAGTCGAGAAACTGCCGTTGCCGCGCCGCATCCAGCATGTCCGAAGAATCCGACGATCAGGAAAAGACCGAACCGGCCACCCTTCGCCGCCTCGAACAGGCGCGCGAGGAGGGGCAGGTTGCGCGCTCGCGCGAGCTGACGACCTTCCTGTTGCTGGGCGGCGGACTGCTGGGATTGTGGGCAATGGGTTCCAAGCTGTCCCGGGAGCTCGGGATGGTGATGGAGCAGGCGTTCCTGTTCGACCGCACCCAAGCCTTCGACCTGCACGTGACGTTGAGCCGGGTGTTCGAGCTCGGCTCGCACAGCCTGCTCGCGATCACGCCGCTGCTGCTCGGGCTGGTGGTGCTGGCATTGATTTCGCCGCTGTTGCTGGGCGGCTGGTCGATGTCCGCCAAGGCGATGGCGCCGAAATTTTCCAAGCTCAACCCGGTCCAGGGCCTCAAGCGGATGCTGTCCGCGCAGATGTGGACCGAACTCGGCAAGGCCATCGTGAAGTCACTGCTGATCGGTGGCGTGGCCGTATGGTTCCTGATGCGCCATCGCGGCGGTTTGATCGCGTTGATGGGCGAACCGGTGATGCAGGCCATTCCCGACGCATTGAGCCTGGCGGCCAGCGCCAGCGGATTGATGGTGTTGGCGTTGCTGGTGGTGGTCGGGATCGACGTGCCGTGGCAGTTGTTCAGCCACGCCAAGAAGCTGCGGATGACCAAGGAAGAAGTCCGCCGCGAGAACAAGGAAACCGAAGGCGATCCGCACGTGAAGGGCCGCATCCGTTCGCAGCAGCAGGCGATGGCGCGCGGCCGCATGATGAGCAAAGTGCCCGAGGCCGACGTGATCGTCACCAATCCCACCCATTACGCGGTGGCGCTGCGCTACGACGAAAAGAAGATGGGCGCACCGCGCGTGGTCGCGAAAGGCGCAGGCGAAATCGCCGCGCGCATCCGCGAACTCGGAAGGGAACACCACGTGCCGCTGCTGGAAGCGCCGCCGCTGGCGCGCGCGCTGTATCGGCACGTCGATCTCGACCGGGAAATTCCCGGTCCGCTGTACAACGCCGTCGCCGAGGTGCTGGTGTGGGCCATGCGTCTGAAGCGCGCCCACGCCGACGGCGCCACGCCGCCGCCCGAACCCATGGACCTGCCCGTGCCCGAAGGCATGGACAAGATCGACACTGATACAGGGGACAACGCATGAACGCCGCCGTGATGGGCCTGAACCGCAACTGGTTCAAGGATCCGCGCATGAAGATCCTGACCGGCCCGATCTTCATCATGCTGGTGATGGCGATGCTGATCCTGCCATTGCCGCCGTTCGCGCTGGATTTCTTCTTCACCTTCAACATCGCGCTGTCGGTGATGGTGCTGCTGGTCAGCATGTTCACCCAGCGCACGCTGGAATTCGCGGCGTTCCCGTCGGTACTGCTGTTCACCACCTTGCTGCGGCTGTCGTTGAACGTCGCCTCCACGCGCGTGGTGCTGATGGAAGGCCACCATGGTGACGCCGCCGCAGGCAAGGTGATCGAGGCGTTCGGCCATTTCATCGTCGGCGGCAATTTCGCGGTCGGCCTGGTGGTGTTCATGATCCTGGTGGTGATCAACTTCATGGTGATCACCAAGGGCGCGGGCCGCATCGCGGAAGTCGGCGCGCGCTTCATGCTGGATGCAATGCCCGGCAAGCAGATGGCGATAGACGCCGACCTCAACGCCGGCCTGATCAAGGAAGACGAAGCCCGCCGCCGCCGCGCCGAAGTCGCGACCGAAGCGGATTTCTACGGCTCGATGGACGGCGCCAGCAAGTTCGTGCGCGGTGACGCGGTCGCCGGGCTCGTGATCATGGGCGTCAACATCGTGGGCGGCCTGCTGGTCGGCATGCTCCAACACGGGATGTCGTTCGCGGAAGCCGGCCACACCTACACGTTGCTGACCATCGGCGACGGTCTGGTCGCGCAGATTCCGGCGCTGGTGATCTCCACCGCGGCCGGCGTGACCGTGTCGCGCGTCAATACCAATCAGGACGTCGGCGAGCAGGTGGTCGACCAGTTGCTCGCCAAGCCACGCGTGCTGTGGCTGGCCGCCGGCGTGTTGGGCCTGCTGGGTCTGGTGCCGGGCATGCCGAATGCGATTTTTCTGTTCTTTACCGTATCGCTGGCCGGGTTGGCGTGGTTCCTCGCGCGTCGCGAAGGTCGCAAGGCGGCCGAAGCGCAGATGCAGGAAAAACCCGCGTCGGCGCCGGAAGCCCCCGAAGCGAGCTGGGAAGACGTGCGCCTGATCGACGTGCTGGGCCTCGAAGTCGGCCATCGCCTGATTCCGCTGGTGGATTACAACCAGCGGGGCGAACTGCTCGGCCGCATCAAGGGCGTGCGCAAGAAATTCGCGCAGGAAATGGGTTTCCTGCCGCCGGTGGTGCACATCCGCGACAACCTCGAAATCAACCCCAACCGTTACGTCGTCACCTTGAAGGGTGCGCGCGTCGGCGGCGGCGAGGCCTATCCCGGCAAGTGGCTGGCGATAGACCCAGGCCAGGTGACGGGCGAACTCGAAGGCGCCGCTACCACCGATCCCGCTTTCGGGTTGCCCGCCAAGTGGATCGAAGCCGGCAAGCGCGAGGAAGCCCAGATCCTCGGCTACACGGTGGTCGACGCCAGCACGGTGGTCGCGACCCACCTCAATCACCTGCTGCACCTGCACGCCGGCGAAATGCTGGGCCGCCAGGAAGTGCAGCAATTGCTCGACAAGGTCGGCGCGGAACACAAGGCGCTGGTCGAGGACGTGGTACCCAAGACGGTTTCGCTGGCGGTGCTGCAGAAACTCCTGCAGAACCTGCTGGACGAGTCCGTGTCGATCCGCGACATGCGCACGATCCTGGATACATTGGCCGCGCAGGGCGGTGAGCAGACCAATCCGGCCGAGCTGACCGCGCGGGTGCGCGTGGCGCTGGGCCGTGCGATCACCGACCAGTGGTTCGGGGCCGAACGCGAACTGCACGTGATCGGGCTGGATACGCAGCTCGAGCAGGTGCTCGATCAGGCGATCCACGGCGGTGGCGCGATGGAGCCGGGTCTGGCCGATACGCTGATGCAGGAAACCGCCAAGGCGCTGGCCCGCCAGGAATCCTCGGGCGAGCCGTCGGTGCTGGTGGTCGCGCCGGCCCTCCGGCCGTTGTTGGCGCGCTTCCTGCGCCGTCGGTTGTCGCAACTGGCGGTGCTGTCGCAGGCAGAGATTCCCGACGAGCGCGGGTTGCGCGTCACCACCCTCGTCGGGGCGATGCATTGAGCGTGAAGGGCATGCGCCTTCGTCGATGCATCGGCGCCATTTTGTCTTGCGTTGTGGCGCTATGGTCGTGCGCGGCGCTGGCCGCAGCCGGAAGCTGGAGTGCCACGGTGGAAGGACCGCGCGTGGCGGGTGCCGGCCGCAACTACATCAGCGCGCCGTTGACCGGTCCAGTCGTGGCCTCTGGCTCGGCGATTCGCAACGTGCGGTGGCGCTTCGTGCTGCCACCCGGTCACACGCTCGCCGCCGAACTATGCACGGACCGGCGCTGCGTGCCCGTGAAGGGTGTCCGCGGCGTCAGCGACGCGCTGGCCGGCGAGTCCGCGGATGCGCCGCTGGAATTCCGTTTCCGCTTGCCGCCGGGTCAACGGGCGCCGGTGCAGGTCGGCGCCATCCAGTTAATGGTGGACTACCGATGAGCCGCGCGGCGCGCGGCTCCGATCATCCAAAAAGCCCATGGGATGGGCGCCTTATCGGGGCATCCCGCTTCGCGCATCCGGCCATAATGGACATGTTGGCCATGATGGCCGCAAACTCCAGTCGTTGCTGACCCCGACCGAAGATGTATACCGCACAGGGAAAAATCGACCAGAACGAGTTGCTGAAGCAGCATCTGCCCGCCGTGCGCCGCCAGGCGCTGGCGCTGCAGGTGAAGCTGCCGTCGGGCGTCGAGCTGGATGACCTGATCCAGGCCGGCACGCTGGGGCTGCTGGATGCAATGGGTCGTTTCGATCCGACGGCCGGCGCCAGCTTCGCGACCTTCGCGAGCCAGCGCATCCGCGGCGCGATGATCGACGAGTTGCGCAGCCGCGACTGGCTGCCGCGCAGCGTGCGCCGTCAGGCACGCGCGATGGACGCGTGCGTCCACAAGCTGGAACAGCGCAACGGCCGGCCGGCGGAGGAAACCGAAATCGCCGCCGAGATGGGCGTCAGCCTCACCGAATACCAGCAACTGCTCACCGACACCAACTGCGGCTATCTGTTGCCGTTCGAGGAAATGGTCGAAGAACAGGGCGAGCCGGAAGACGATTCCGACGGCCTGCAATCGCCGATGGCGCGGCTGCTGGGCGAGGAACACCGCGAGCGGATCAAGGCCGCGATCGAGGCACTGCCCGAACGCGAGAAGTTGATGATCACCCTGTACTACCAGGAAGAACTCAACCTCAAGGAAATCGGCGCGGTGCTGGGGGTGTCCGAATCCCGGGTTTGCCAACTGCACAGCCAGGCGATTTCGCGCATGCGCGCGCGGCTCGCCGATTGACTCCATGCGGAGCCGGGTTGCTGCCGACCGCAAAAAAACGCCCGAAGACGAATCCCCGGGCGTTTTGACGAGTGTACGGAACGGCTTCAGCGCATGCCGGCGGCGCGTTTGGTTTGCGACGCGGGCATCGTCTTGGCGTCGATGCGGTGTGCGCGCGGGTCGAGATTGACGACGACCTCGTCATGTGCCGCAGCTTCGTGCGCCTTGGCGCGCGCCTTGCTGGTCTTGCCGGCGCGCGAGGGCGGACGACAGATCCCGCAGACGTAGTCCCTGCACGGCGTGTGCGCGTGCATTACGAAGCGCCCGTGGCAGCTGGTGCATTCGGCCAGTTCCAGCAGGCCGCTTTCGAAGAAGCGCAGCAGGGTCCACGCACGGTTCAGGCCCAGCACCGGTTCGCTGTCGTCCAGCATCACCTGTTCGAGGTACAGCCGGTAGGCCTTCACGAACGCGTCGATGCGCTTGCAGCCCTGTTCTTCGGTGAGCCGCTGGTAGATGCCGTAGAACAGCGACGAGTGGATATTGGGGGACCAGGTCAGGAACCAGTCGGTGGAGAACGGCAGCATGCCCTTGGGCGGCGAGATGCCGCGTACCTCTTTGTACAGGCGCAACAGGCGGCCGCGGCTCAGGTCGGTTTCGGTTTCCAGCACCTGCAGGCGGGCGCCCAGTTCGATCAGGTTCACCGCCAGCTGCACTTGATGCATCCTGGCGACCAGGCTTTTTTCGGAATTTTCCATGTGCCCGTCCTCCTCAGGCGTGACCCGCGGCAACGCGGGACATCAAAAGGGAGGCATGGGTTTGCATCATCGCCGAATCGCGCTTCTCGCCGACGATCTTCTGCACCTGATCGGCGTTGTCGAAGCACAGGCGGAACAGGAACTGGTTGGTGCGGGCCAGTCGGCTGAGTTGCTTGGTCGAAAGCGACATCAGCAGCTTGGCCATGTCATCGTCGAGCTTGAGTCGGAACTGGGCGGCGGCGTAATCCTCTTTCAGTAGCCGCTGCGCCAGCATCAGGTAAGTCAGATTGGTGTCCTGGATCTCTTCGAGCAGTTCTTCGATATTCATTCTGTCCACAGCGGGCGCCGAGCGTGGCGCCTCCTCCCCTTTTCTAGTTGGTATGAAAGCCGTACAACAAGTTGAAACGTTCGAACTGTGGTGATTCGATGCCGAGTCTTGGCCTCCTGCCACATGTCTTGCAGATCCATCGAGTACGCACAGGCAAAGCATGCTTCGTACCAAAGGGGGGAATTCGTGAAGGAGTTGTGACGCCCGGGTGTGCGAACTGTCGACTGGTTCGCATGGAAGGGCAAAGATAGCGCTCAAGTTCGCGCGATACCGGCCGATGGGGCGACGGAAAAATTCTTACGCAGGCCAATTCACGTGTACTGTTGGATTGCGGACGCGTCGCTTGCGCATGCCGTGCCGCGGCATGTTCGGACTCGCTCAGGTTGCGCGGATGGGTCCGCGGACGCCTGCATCGCCACGAGCTGGCATCGCACTCCATGACTTTCGGCACGGGTCCGGTTGCCAAAATGAGCGACGTCGGCCGGGCGGAATATCGAATTCGTGCGCCGCTACACCGCGCAGGCCGGTCTGCTACTGCTGGCCGAAGACCTGGGCGACGTGTATCCGCGCCAGCTGCAGTTCATCCGCACAGCAGATTGGTGCGCGTGCGCAAGCTGCGCCGCCGCGACGACGTGGCGCCGGTGTCGGGCGAACACGATTACTTGGAGCGGCTGGTGGCGAGGGGGTGATGCCGATCGAGCGCATCGGCGGCTCGCACGATCGAACGGCGCGGCGTCAGGACCGGCGTACGCCGTGGCGATCGATGCGGATGGTGGCTAGGGGCGGAATCGAACCGCCGACCTCAGCATTATGAGTGCCGCGCTCTAACCGTCTGAGCTACCTAGCCGAACCCGGTGCGCCTGCTCGACGATCGGGATCGCGGGTGCGAAAGCCGATCGATTCGCCCGAAGCCCGGGCGGGGCGCAGTGAGCCGATCAGTCTAGCGAATGCCGGATGGCTGTCAAGCATGACGCGGCCCATGGCTATACTTCTGGGTTTCGCCACACGAGTTGCCGCCACGGTCACACCGCCGCCAAGTTCGACCCGCATCCGGCGTTTCCATCTGGCCGAGCCGCTGGTAATGCTCGCGACCGTCGTGCAATGGCTGGTGCTGTCGATTTTCACCGGCGCGCTGGTCGGCGTGGGCTGCACTATTTTCCTCAAGGCGCTGTTCGCGACCGCCGGACGCGCGTACGCGGCGCCGCTGTGGCTGCAGATGACGTTGTTGCCATTGGGCGGCTTGGCCAACGGATTGCTGCTGCACTACGGCTACAAGCTGCGCCGCAGCACCTTCAACGACAATCCCATCGTCGCCGTCAACGAACAGCAGGGCAAGCTGCCGTTCCGCACGATATGGATCAAACCGGTCGCCGCGTTGATCACGCTCGGTTGTGGCGGTTCGGCCGGCAAGGAAGGTCCGTGCTCGCACATCGGGGCCAGTCTTGCGGCCACGGTCGGGCGCCTGCTGCGCCTGAACCCCGAAATGCGCAAGCGGTTGCTCGCGTGCGGCGTCAGCGCCGGGTTTTCCAGCGTGTTCGGCACGCCGATCGCGGGTGCGATCTACGGCGTCGAGATGCTGGCGATCGGCCGCATCCGCCATGACTTCCTGTTTCCCGGGATCGTGGCCGGCGTCACCGCGTTCGAGGTCTCGCGCTGGCTGGGTGTGCCATATCCGCAGTACCACATCGCCTTCGTCGGCGATTTCACCGAGTGGCTGTTTCTGAAAACAGTGGTGGTCGGGATCCTGTGCGGCGCAGTGGCGTGGCTGTTCGTGGAATTGCTGCAACAGTCGAAGAAGGCGTTCGGCTGGTTGCGCGAGCGCTACGCGCTATGGCCGCCGTTGATGCCGCTGCTCGGCGGCGTGGTGCTGGCGCTGCTGATCGTCGCGATTCCGAACCAGTACCTGGGCCTGAGCCTGCCGCTGATGGATCGCGCGCTGCACGGCGACGCGATGCCATACCTCGGTTTTTTCTGGAAGGCGTTGCTGGTGGCGATCACGTTGGGGTCGGGTTTCTACGGCGGCATCGTGACGCCGCAGTTCGTGATCGGCGCCGTCACCGGTGGTGCGTTCGCGCATCTACTCGGATTGCACGCGGCGCTGGGCGCGGCGGTGGGGTTGGTCGCTGTGGTGGCGTCGGCGTCGAATGCCCCGATCGCGGCGATCCTCATGGGCGTGGAACTGTTTGGCGCCGATGCGACGCTATACGTGGCGGGCGCGTGCGTGGCTGCATACCTCGTCATCGGACATCGCAGCGTGTACCCCGAGCAGCAGATCGCCTTCAGCAAGTCGTCGTGGATCTTCGCGCGCGCCGACCTGCCGGTCGGTCAGGAGAAGGTGCGCCTGTCATACGGTCTGTTGCGCTGGTGGCGGCTGCGGCGCAGGCGGGCGAAGCTATCCGGCACGGCAAGGAAGTGAGGCTGGGTGCGAGGTTCGTTTATACTGCGCGATCCCGTGTGCGCCTGTAGCTCAGCTGGATAGAGTACTGCCCTCCGAAGGCACACGTCATCGAGTCGAAAATTGCAGTGGAAAAGGTCAACGCGCCTGTAGCTCAGCTGGATAGAGTACTGCCCTCCGAAGGCAGGGGTCGTGGGTTCGAATCCCGCCAGGCGCGCCAAATCAACCACTTGGCTGTATTTGACGGCCTCCTCCCGTAGATTTCCACGCCAAAATCCTCCGAGTGCGCGCGACTCGCGGACCAGTGCGCCGTTTTCGGCACACGCCGTGTTTTGGGCACGAATGCCCGGCGTGTGCCCACGCCGTGCCCATGTCGCGTGAGCCTCGCTGAGTTTGACCTCTTGCACAATGCCCACCATTTCACCGTCGCATCTGGCAGCGATGCCGCT
>DAIUEL010000016.1:0-25059 GCA_036845145.1 Rhodanobacteraceae bacterium
CCTCACCCCTGCTCAGGCTCGGCCTCCCCTTCGGTTGCGAAAGGAAGGCATGCCGCGCCTTTACGGAACGGACGCGCTGACCGGTTCGTCTTCCTTGAAGGCGTCGATCGGCACGCACGAACAGAACACGTGCTTGTCGCCGTACACGTTGTCCACGCGCGCGACCGGCGGCCAGTATTTCACCTGCTTCAGCGAGGCCAGCGGATAGGCCGCGAGCTCGCGCGGGTAGGCGTGGGTCCATTCGCTGGCCGACACCGCGGCGGCGGTGTGCGGCGCGTGTTTCAGCGGGTTGTCTTCGCGATCGAGGCGCCCGTCTTCGATCGCGCGGATTTCCTCGCGGATCTGGATCATCGCGTCGATGAAGCGGTCGAGTTCGTGCAGCGATTCCGATTCGGTGGGTTCCACCATCAAGGTGCCGGCCACGGGGAATGACAGCGTCGGCGCGTGGAAGCCGAAATCGATCAGGCGTTTCGCGATGTCCTCGGCGCTGACGCCGCTGGCTTTTTCCAGCGGACGCACGTCGAGAATGCACTCATGCGCGACCAAACCGTTGCGGCCGGTGTAGAGCGTCGGATAGTAGTCGGCGAGCCGCTTCGACAGGTAATTCGCGTTGAGCAGCGCGGCCTGCGTGGCTTTCAGGATGCCCTCGCGGCCCATCATCGTGATGTACATCCACGAGATCGGCAGGATCGAAGCGCTGCCGAAGGTTGCTCCGGAAACCATGCCGCCCTCACGCTCACCGTCTGCGCTCGGGAAAGCTTTCGGCAGGTACGGTGCGAGGTGCGATTTGACCGCGCACGGTCCGACGCCGGGACCGCCGCCGCCGTGCGGGATGCAGAAGGTCTTGTGCAGGTTGAGGTGCGACACGTCGGAACCCCAGCGGCCCGGTCGCGCGACGCCGCACAGCGCGTTCAGGTTGGCGCCGTCGGTGTAAACCTGTCCGCCGTGCTGGTGCACGATTTCGCAGATTTGTGCGATCTCTTCCTCGAACACGCCGTGCGTCGACGGATAGGTCAGCATGATCGCGGCCAGGCGGTCGGTGTATTTCTCCGCCTTGGCGCGGATGTCCTCGACGTCCACGTTGCCGTTGCCGTCGCACTTGGTGACGACCACGGTCATGCCGCACATGTGCGCGGACGCCGGATTGGTGCCGTGTGCGGATTCGGGAATCAGGCACACGTCGCGCTGCGTCTGGCCATTGGCGTGGTGGTACGCGCGGATCGCCAGCAGGCCGGCATATTCGCCCTGCGCACCGGCGTTCGGCTGCAGGCTGACCGCGTCGTAGCCGGTGATCGCGATCAACTGCGCTTCGAGACTGTCGATCAGTTCGCGGTAGCCGCGCCATTGTTCTGCCGGCGCCAGCGGATGGATGTTGGAAAACTCCGGCCAGGTGATCGGAATCATTTCGGCCGTCGCATTCAACTTCATGGTGCACGAACCCAGCGGGATCATGCTGCGGTCGAGCGCGAGGTCCTTGTCCGCGAGCTGGCGCAGGTAGCGCAGCATTTCGTGTTCGCTGCGGTAGCTGTTGAACACCGGGTGCGCGAGGAACGCGGACGTGCGCTTCAGTGACGCCGGCAGTGCGTCAGCGGCTTCGCGATCCAGTGCGTCGATGTCGTCAACCCGTGCGCCGAACAGCGACGCGAGTTGCACCACGTCGTCGCGGCTGGTGGTTTCGTCGAGACTGATCGCGAGCGAAGTGTCGTCGATGTGGCGCAGGTTGATGTGCGCCGCGTTCGCCATCGCGTGGATGGTGTGTGCGTCGATGCCGGTGACGTGCAGCGTGTCGAAGAAGTCCCCGCCGACCTTGATGCCGGTCTTGCGCAGCGCGGTTGCGAGGATTGCAGCGAGGCGATGCGTGCGGTGGGCGATGCGCACCAGTCCTTCCGGGCCGTGGTATACCGCGTACATCGCGGCCATTACTGCCAGCAGCACTTGCGCCGTGCATATGTTGGAAGTCGCCTTCTCGCGGCGGATGTGCTGTTCGCGGGTCTGCAACGTGAGCCGATAGGCGTTGTTGCCCTGTGCGTCCTTGGACACGCCGATCAGCCGTCCCGGCATGGAGCGCTTGAAGGCGTCGCGGCAGGCCATGAACGCGGCGTGCGGGCCGCCGAAGCCGAACGGCACGCCGAAGCGCTGCGAGTTGCCGACCACGATGTCGGCGCCCCATTCGCCGGGCGGCGTGATCAGCGTGAGTGCCAGAAGGTCGGTTGCAACCGCCACCAGCGCGCCCTTGGCGTGCAGCGCGTCGCACAGCAACTTGTAGTCATGGATGGTGCCGAAAGTGTCGGGGTATTGCAGCAGCGCCCCGTAGCAATCGGCATTCGCGGCGTTCGCCTCGTCATCGACGCGAAGTGCGATGCCCAGCGGTTCTGCGCGCGTCTTCAAGACTTCGATCGTCTGCGGATGCACGTGCTTCGACACGAAGAACACGTTGGATTTCGATTTCGACGAGCGCTTGGCCAGCGTCATCGCCTCGGCCGCCGCGGTGGCCTCGTCCAGCAGCGAGGCGTTGGCGATTTCCATGCCGGTCAAGTCCGCGCACATGGTCTGGAAGTTGATCAGTGCTTCCATGCGGCCCTGCGAAATCTCGGCCTGGTACGGGGTGTACGCCGTGTACCACGCCGGGTTCTCGAGGATGTTGCGGAGGATGACGAGCGGCGTATGGGTGCCGTGATAGCCTTGGCCGATGAACGATTTGAAGACTTCGTTCTTGCCGGCGATCGCGCGGATCTTCGCCAGCGCTTCGGTTTCGGTGACGGCCGGCGGCAGCGCCAGCGGATTCTTCTGGCGGATCGTGGCGGGCACGATCGCATCGACCAGCGCATCCAGCGAGTCGTAACCGACGGCTTTCAGCATGTGTGCGATTTCGGCGTCATCCGGGCCGATGTGGCGGTCGATGAACGCGTCGTGCTGTTCGAGGTCGTGCAGGGAAGGGGTGTGCTGGGTCATGGCAAAGGGTTCCGGGCGCGCGTGGTGGAAATTCGTCATCCCGGTGCAGGCCGGGACCCAGTGACGTCTCCCATCCCTGGAACTGGGTCCCGGCCAATCCATGGCCGTGATGACGGCGGGAAATCCACTTCGGGACTTCCCCCGCGCCCCTCTGTCCTTCTGCCTGAGAGTTTGAAAGCGCGGATGGCGCTTCTTGCCCCTTCGGCGCCGGTTCTTCCGATGCATCGAAAGCCGGTCTCTCCAGAGTTTTTGAACGTGGTGGTATCGGGCCTGAGCGATTACGGGCGTTGCGCCTTCGGCAGCAGCAGGGCTGCTTCTTCCACCACGTTGGCAATTATACAGGTGTCCCTTTCCGGGATGCCGTACCATCGCCGTTCGCATTAAGCGAAGAGGTTCGTGATGCCCGTCCCCTTCCGCCTGCGCCAATTGGACCACGTGGTGCTGCGCGTGCGCGATGTCGCGGCGATGCGGCGGTTTTATTGCGACGTGCTCGGTTGCACGCCGGAACTGGACCAGCCGGCTATCGGCTTGTTCCAGTTGCGTGCCGGCGATTCACTGATCGACCTCGTCGACGTCGACGGCAAGCTTGGCCTGCAGGGCGGCGCGGCGCCGGGCACGGAGGGCCACAACGTCGACCACGTCTGCCTCAGCGTCGAAGGTTACGACGAAGCTGCGATCGTCGCGCACCTTGAAGCGCATGGTGCGCGCGTGGGCGACATCGGCATGCGCTACGGTGCGGAAGGCGAGGGACCGTCGATTTACGTGCTGGATCCCGAGGACAACGTGGTGGAATTGAAGGGTCCGCCGATGCCGGGTTCAAGGGTGCACGGCAAAACCTGATCGCGGCAAAGAATAGGAGGTCGCATGCCCTGCCTGATGGTGTTGTTCGCGCTGTTCGTCCCGCGCGTGGTGATCGTGCTGCTGTGGCTGTTCACGAGCTGGTTCAGCGGCATCTTCAGCATCGCGCTGTGGCCGTTGCTGGGTTTCATCTTCCTGCCGACCACACTGCTCTGGTACACCGCGGTCCAGCACTGGTTCCACGGCCAGTGGACGTTGTGGCCGATCGTCGGCATCGTGATCGCGCTGCTGATCGACTTGTCGCCGGCATCGGGAAGGCGGCGCGTGTACGCACGCTAGACTTCACCTGACTTCCGGCAGGGGTCACGCCGTGCGAGGCGGGCTAGGATCGACGGGTTGCGTACCAGCCTTGTGACCGGGAGAGGGCCATGTCGTCGATTCGCGGTATAGCGTGCGTGCTGCTGGCCGGCGCGCTGGCATTCGGCACGGTGCAGGCGCACGCGAGGCAGCTCACCGACGCCGATTACGCGCGAGCGGTGAAGTTTCTTCCGCAAAGCACCGATCCGCTGGTCGACCACGACGTGCAACGCGTCAAATGGCTGGACGATACGCATTTCTGGTATCGCGACCATGACGCGTCAGGCGATCACATCATGGAAATGGACGTCACGACCGGCAAGATCGCGCCGGCGTTCGATCAGGCCAAGCTCGCCGCGGCGTTGGGCAAGGCGCGCGGCAAGGCGATGAAAGCCACCAAATGGCCGGCGCGCGGCTTCGACTTCCGTGTCTTGCCGGGCGGCGACCTGGACGTGCAGCTTGGCGACAACTGGTTTCGCTGCGACCTGTCGGGCGTGGGCGTTTGCACCGCGCGCGACAAGATGCTGAAGACCGGCAACGAGCCCGGCGCCTTGTCGCCGGATGGCAAGTTGCTGGCGTTCGTGCGCGACTGGAACCTGTGGGTGCGCGATCTCGCGACCGGCAAGGAAACGCAGCTCACCACCGACGGCGCGAAGGATTACGGCTACGCGACCCAGAATGCGGGCTGGATCCACGGCGATGGCGCGATCGTGCGCTGGTCGCCTGATTCGAAGAGGATCGCGTCCTATCGGCAGGACCAGCGCGAGGTCGGCGACATGTACACCGTCGACGCGCGGGTCGGGCATCCGAAGCTGGATGCGTGGAAATATCCGCTGCCCGGCGACGACAAGGTGTTCATGATCGAGCCGGTGGTGATCGACGTCGCCGCCAACAAGATGGTGCGCCTGAAAATGGCGCCGGAACAGCGCCTGTCCACGTTGTGCGACACGCTGGCCTGCGACGACGGCGAGCCGTATGCGTGGAGCGACGTGAAGTGGGCGCCGGATGGCAACACGCTGGCGCTGGTCGAGACCTCGCGCAATCGGCAGCATGAAACCTTCCGCATCGCCGATGCCGAAACGGGCGACGTGCGCACCGCGTTCGAATTCACCGCCCAGGACTACTACGAAAGCGGCCACGGCCGGGTGAACTGGCAGTACCTGCCGAAGACGCAGGAAGCCATCTGGCCGTCCGAACAGAACGACTGGAACAATCTGTACCTGTACGACCTGAAGACCGGCAGGCAGCTCCGTCCGGTCACCAGCGGCGAAGGCAACGTCACCGAGGTCCTGCACCTCGATCGCGCCACGCGCACCCTGTGGTTCGTGGGCGTGGGCCGCACGCCGGGCGTGAATCCGTACTACAGGCAATTCTTCAAGGTGGACATCGACAGCGGCAAGGTCACGCTGCTGACGCCGGAAGATGCCGACCACACGATCGAAATGTCGCCGGATGGCAAGTATTTCGTCGACAGCCATTCGACGCCGACCACGCCGCCGGTGACGGTGCTGCGCGCGTCGGACGATGGCCACGTGATCGCGACCGTCGCCAGGGCCGACATCTCGCGCTTGCAAGCCGCCGGCTGGGTGCCGCCGATCCCGATCACGGTGAAGGCGCGCGACGGCAAGACCACGCTGTACGGGATGATGTTCAAGCCGACGAACTTCGACCCGCACAAGAAGTATCCGGTGATCGATTACATCTATCCGGGTCCGCAGACCGGCTCGGTGCGAGGGCGCAGTTTCCTCGCCGCCCGGATCGATCACCAGGCGATGGCGGAACTCGGTTTCATCGTGGTCGCGATCGACGGCATGGGCACGCCGTGGCGCTCGACGAGCTTCCATCATTACTGGTACGGCAACATGGGCGACAACACCTTGCCCGACCAGGTCGCCGGCATCAGGGAGTTGGCGAAGCGGCATCCGTGGATCGACCTTGATCGCGTCGGCATCTGGGGCCATTCGGGCGGTGGCAACGCCACCGCGACCGCGATGTTCCGCTATCCGGATTTCTTCAAGGCGGGTTGGGCGGAGAGCGGCAACCACGACAACCGCAACTACGAGAACGACTGGGGCGAGAAGTACCAGGGCCTGCTGGTCACCAACCCGGACGGCACGACGAGCTACGACAACCAGGCCAACCAGCTGATCGCGAAGAACCTGAAGGGCCGCCTGATGCTGGTGCACGGCGAGATCGACGACAACGTGCCGATCGGCAGCACCTATCTCGTGGCGGATGCGCTGATCAAGGCCAACAAGGATTTCGACATGCTGATCCTGCCGAACCAGCACCACGGCTATGGCGAGGACTCGTCGTACGTGACGCGCCGGCGCTGGGATTGGTTCGTGAGAAATCTCGCGGGCGACACCCCGCCGCACGAGTTCCGGATTCCGAATCCGAAGGCAGGCGGCTGAAGCGCCGCCTCTCGCGCATCCCGAGGTTCACTTTCCGTTTGTGAAATGATATAACATTGCACATCGCGTCCGACTGCCGCTGACTTCGTCGACAGGAAACGCGCCGGATAGAACTTGTCTGGACCGGTTCCGGCTGGCCCGTCCGCAAGGAATCGTTCCCGCATGGGTTTCGAATCGCTGCGACCGCCCTGGCGGCGCGCCATGGCTGTCGCGATGCTCGCGTTCGTGCTCGCAGGTTGCGCGGCGGGTCCGGACTTCAAGGCGCCGGCGTCGCCACGCGCGAACGGCTACCTCCTGCATGCGCCCGGTGCGACCGTGGCGGCGGATGCCGCGGGTGGCGATGCGCAGACGTTCGAGGTCGGCGCGGACATTCCGGGGGACTGGTGGACATTGTTCCACTCGCCGGCATTGAGCGCGCTGGTCGCGCAGGCCCTGCAAAACAATCATGATCTGAAAGCCGCGCAAGCCGCGCTTCGGGTCGCCCACGAGGACGTGCTGGCGCAGCGCGGATCGTTCGTGCCCGCGGTGTCGGCGGGGTTCAGTGCCAGTCGCCAGAAAGATCCGTCGGCCGCGCTGGCGGCGGTGCCCAGCAACAACGCGTATCTCTACAGCCTGTTCACGCCGCAGCTTTCCATCAGCTACACGCCGGACTTGTTCGGCTTGAACCGGCGCACGCGCGAGTCGCTGCAGGCGCAGGAGCAGGCCGCGCGCTTCCAGATGATCGCCGCCTGGACCACGCTGACGTCGAACGTGGTGGTGACGGCAGTGCAGGAAGCTTCGCTGCGCGAGGAGGTACAGGCTACCCGGGAGCTGGTTGCGCTGGAAAAGAAAAGCCTGTCGGTGCTGCAACTCAGGTTCCGGAGGGGCGATGCCAGCAGGCTCGACGTCGCCGCGCAGCAGTCGCAACTCGCACAGACCGAGTCCGGCCTGCCGGCGCTGGTGAAGCAGCTGGCCTCGACGCAACATGCGCTGGCGGTGCTGGTCGGCGCGTTTCCCGATCGGGCGCCGGCGGAATCGTTCACGCTCGCCGATCTGCACCTTCCGCAAAACCTGCCGGTCAGCCTGCCATCGAAACTGGTCGCGCAGCGTCCGGACGTGCGCCAGGCGCGCGCCAATCTGCACGCGGCCAGCGCCGCGATCGGTATCGCGGCGGCGCAGCGCTTGCCGAACCTTGATCTGACCGCAGATGCCGGGCGTACCGCGCTTGCGATTTCGAAGGTGTTCGCTTCCGGCACAGGCTTCTGGGGCGTGGCCGCGTCGCTGACCGCGCCGATTTTCGAAGGGGGGCAACTCATGCATCAGGAACGCGCCGCGAAAGCCGCCTACGTCGAAGCGGCCGAGCAATATCGCGGCACCGTGTTGGTCGCCTTCCAGAACGTCGCCGACACGCTGGTCGGGCTGGATCAGGACGCCAAGGCATTGCAGTCCGCCGCGCAGGCCGAGCGTGCCGCGAATACCACGCTGGATTTGTCGCAACTGCAATTGCGGCACGGATACATCGGGACCTTCGAATTGCTGGCTGCCCAGCAGGCGTATCAGCAGGCGCGCATCGCGCTGGTCGAAGCCGAGGCCAGCCGCTTTGCCGACACTGCGGCGCTGTACCAGGCGCTGGGGGGCGGTTGGTGGCATCACCCGAAATTGGCAGATGAAGAACATGACTGAGTGCAATTCGCGCAGCAGCCACACGGCTCGCGCCGAGCGTGGTGAGCGAAGCGTTCGTGCCCTTCGACTCCGGTCCTTCGGACCTACGCTCAGGGCGAACGGAGGCAGCGCCTTCATATTTTGTGCGATGCTCGCGCTCGCCGGCTGCTCCGGCAAATCCGCCCAGCAGCAAGCGTCCACCACCCCGCGCAATGTCGCGCTGACGAAGGCGCAGCAATCCAGCATCCACGTCGTCACGGTGGCGTCGGCACCGTACCACACCATGATCACGACGACCGGTGTGGTGGATTTCGATCACGACCGCGCCACCGACATCCTCGCGCCGTTTTCGGGCGCGGTCACGAAAGTGCTGGTGACGCTGGGACAGCACGTCGGGAAAGGGCAGGCGCTTGCCGAAGTGGATTCGCCCGATTTTGCCGCGGCGGCGGGCGCGTATCGCAAGGCGGTATTGGCGGCCAAAGCGGCCGATGCGGTCGCGGCCAACGATCGCGCGCTGTACGCGCACCAGGCCATTTCGCAACGCGAGAACGCACAGGCCCAGGCCGATGCCGCGGGCGCCGACGCCGATCGTGATGCTGCGTTGCAGACGCTGGTGGCATTGCACATGGACGCCAGGACCATCGCCGACATTCGCGATGGCAGGGCGGTTGCCGGCGGACGCGGCGTGATCCGCGCGCCGATCGCGGGCACGCTGGTGGCGAAATCGATCGCGCCGGGGCAGACGCTGGCCGCGGGCACCACGCCATGTTTCACCGTCGCCGACACCTCGGCAATGTGGGTGATGGCGAATGTCTTCGGCGATGACGTCGCGCGCGTGAAGACCGGCGAATCGGCCAGCATCGACCTGGGCGTAGGCGACAAACCGATGACTGGCACGGTCACCAACGTGGGTGACGTAGTCGATCCCGACACCCGCTCGGTGCAGGCGCGCGTGCAGGTGGACAACCCCGACGGTGTGCTGAAGAAGCAGATGTACCTGACGGTACATCTCAGGTCACGCGATGCGCTTCGAGGTTTGTTGATCCCGGTTTCCGCGGTGCTGCGCGACGACGAGAACCTGCCGTTCGTGTACGTGGTCGACCCGGACGGCAGCTATGCGCGGCGCTCGATCTCGCTGGGCAAGCGCGTCGGCGATCGCTACGTGATCCCGGAAGGACTTCACGCCGGCGACAAGGTGGTGGTGGACGGTTCGATCTTCCTGCAGTTCATCCAGTCGCAATGAGCGCGCAAGCACTGCCAGGCGAAACGCCGCGCAAGGCGTCGCTCATCAACCGCATCGTCGCGTTCGCGCTGCAACAGCGATTGTTGATCGTGCTGCTGGCGCTGGGCATGGCGGCGGCCGGTGTGTGGGCCTGGAAGGTCCTGCCGATGGACGCGTACCCCAACCTGTCGCCGCCGATGGTGGACATCGTCGCGCAATGGCCGGGGCACTCGGCGGAAGAAGTCGAGCAGCAGATCACCGTGCCGATGGAACTCGGGATGAACGCGATCCCGGGCCTCGTCACCAAGCGGTCGATCTCGCTGTACGGACTGTCGGACGTCACGCTCACCTTCAGCGACGACACCGACCGCTACTTCGCGCGCCAGCGCGTCTACAACCGATTGCCGGGCATCGACCTGCCCGATGGCATCAAGCCCGACATCGGGCCGATGTCACCGCCATCGGGGCTGGTCTATCGCTACGTGTTGCAGAGCACCGACCGCTCGCCGATGGAGTTGAAAACCCTGCAGGACTGGGTGATCGCGCCGCAATACCGCGCGGTGCCGGGCGTCGCCGATGATTCGGGTTTCGGCGGCGGCACCATGCAATACCAGGTGCTGCTGGATCCGGTGAAGATCGCCGGGCTCGGATTGAGTGTGTCGCAGGTCGAAGCGTCGCTTGGCGCAAACAACAGCAACGGTGGCGGCGGCTTCTACCAGCAGGGTGGCCAGTTTTTCTACGTGCGCGGACTCGGCCGCATCAGGACGCCCGGAGACATCGGCAACATCGTGCTGGCGGTGCACGACGGCACGCCGGTGCTGGTGAAGGACGTCGGCGAGGTGCGGATCGGCATCGCGCCGCGCCTCGGCGAATTCGGCTACATGAACCAGAACGACGCCGTGGAAGGCGTGATCCTGGCGCTGACCGGCAGCAAGACCGAGGACGTGCTGAAACAGGTCGAGGCCAAGACACGCGAGTTGAACGAAACGATCCTGCCGAAGGACGTGAAGATCCATCCTTTCTACGACCTGACCGACCTGATTGACCAGACCAAGGGCGTGGTGATGCACAACCTCACCCTCGGCTTGGTGCTGGTGATCGGGGTGCTGGTGTTTTTCCTGTACGACCTGCGGGCCGGCCTGATCGTCGCTGTCACGGTGCCGCTGGCGTTGCTGTTCGCGTTCTTGTGTCTCGACTTGAAGAACGCATCGGCCAATCTGTTGTCGATCGGCGCGGTGGATTTCGGCATCCTCGTCGACGGCGCGATCTTCATGGTCGAGAACATTTTCCGCGAGCTGGCGGCGCGGCGCGGCACCGAATACGGGATCCGGGAAGTAATCCTCTCCGCGGCCGCCGAAATCGACCGGCCGCTGGTATACGCCGTGGCGGTGATCGTCGCGAGCTTCCTGCCGATCTATTTCCTCACGGGGCCGTCTGGCACGCTGTTCAAGCCGATGGCCGACACCATGATCTTCGCCCTGGTCGGCTCGCTCATCGTCACGCTGACGCTGTTGCCGGTGTTGTGCGCGATCTTCATGCGCAGCGGTGTGCGCGAGCGCCGCAACGCGCTCTATGACAAGTTCAAGGCGTGGTACGTGCGCTGGCTCGATCGCGCGCAACGCGTGCCGTGGCGGGTCACCGCGGCTACGGCGGTGCTGCTGGGCCTCACCTTCCTGATGATGCAAGGCATCGGTGCAGAGTTCATGCCTAGCCTCGACGAAGGTTCGCTGTGGGTGCGCGCGACGATGCCCTACACCATTTCCTTCGAAAAGGCGTCGGAAATCTCGCCCGAGATCCGCAAGGTGCTGATGTCGTTTCCCGTCGTCACCACGGTGACATCGGAACTCGGCCGCCCCGACGACGGCACCGACTCGACGGGATTTTTCAACGATGAATTCTTCGTGGGATTGAAACCGTATTCCGAGTGGCACGGGAAGTATCGCGACAAGCAGGATCTGATCGCCGCCGTCGACAAGAAGCTCGAAAGATTCCCCGGCATCCAGTTCAACTTCACCCAGCCCGCCGAGGATGCGGTGGACGAAGCCGAGACGGGTCTCAAAAGCGCGCTGGCGGTGAAGCTGTACGGTCCCAGCCTGCAGGTGCTGCAGAAGCAGGGCAAGGCCATCAAGGCGGTGATGGAAAAGGTGCGGGGCATCACCGACATCACGCTGGTGCACGAACTCGGCCAGCCGAATCTCGCGATCGACATCGATCGTGCGAGGATTGCGCGATACGGCCTCAACATCGACGACATCAACGATCTGGTGAACGCCGCGATCGGTGGCGATGTCGCGACCGAGGTGGTGCAGGGCGACAAGCAGTTCGACCTGGTGGTGCGGCTGCAGCAGCGTTTCCGCGACAACCCGATGGAGATAGGCGACATACCGGTGGCGACGCCGGGCGGGCAACAGATCCCGCTGAAGGAGCTGGCCAGCATCAAAGTCGCGAACGGCGCATCCTTCATCTATCGCGAGAACGGCTCGCGCTACATCGGGGTGCAATTTTCGGTGTCGGGGCGCGATCTCGCCGGCGCCGTGGACGACGCAATCGCGCAGGTCGCGAGGAACGTGAAATTGCCGCAAGGCTACCGGCTGGAGTGGGGTGGCGAATACCAGGAGTACACCGCGTCGCGCGCGCAGATGCGCGTGATCCTGCCGCTCACCGTGATCGTGATTTTCGGATTGCTGTTCGTGCTGTATGGCAACTTCAAGTTTCCGTTGATCACCGTGGTGGGCGTGCTGCTGTCCGCGCCCATCGGCGCGGTATTCGCGATGTGGGTAACGGGCACGCCGTTCTCGGTGTCATCGGCCATAGGCTTCATCGTGCTGTTCGGCGTGTCGGTGCTGACGGGCGTGGTCTACATCTCCTGCGCCAACGAACTCAGGCTTGGCGGCATGGACATGCTGCAGGCCGCGCAGGAAGCCGCAGTGCTGCGCCTGCGGCCCATCGTGATGACCGCACTGGTCGCGGCCCTGGGCCTGTTGCCTGCCGCGATCGCGCACGGCGTCGGCACCGATTCGCAGCGCCCGTTCGCGCTGGTGATCGTGGCCGGCATGATCTCGCGCCTCGCGATCGGCATCTTCATCATGCCGGCGTTGTACAAGCTGGTGGCGCGCGAAGGCGACCGCTTGCAGGTGTGAATCCGGATGCGCGCGGAGCCGCGGGGTTTCGACAAAAAAACGGGCGCCCTGCGGCGCCCGTCGTGAAGCAATACGTCGCGCCAGCTCAGAAGCGGTATTCCAGGTTCGCGGAATAAACCTTGGTGTCGACGTCGAAGCCATCCTTCTTGATCTGGTAGTAGTCGAAGTTCACGCCGACGCTCCAGTGGCGGTTGATATCGATACCGGTACCGACGCCCGCGAAACCGTTCACGCCGTTCGCGCTGGCGGAATAGCGCATGACAGCGCCGGTCGTATCGGCGATGTCCGCCCGCAGGTCGACGATCCACTTGAAAAGTCCGGCACGGGCGGAGATGTACCACTTGTCGGTGGGATTGAAATGCCCATTGACGCCCAGCGTCCAACCTTTCCCCGAGACGCTCGCGCTGTCGCCGAAGTCGTCGCGCGCCGAGATGCCGCCCAGATCGACGTAGCCGCCTTCGATACCGATGAACTGAGAACGCCAGCCGGCGTTGATCTGGTAGCTGGTATCCGATTCGGTGCCGGACAGGCCGCCATACGAGGCCTTGTAATGCGCACTGCCCGCGCCGCCGTTGACGAACCAACCGGTGAGGTCCTTGGCCTGCGCGCCGGTAGCAAGGCACGCCCCCGCCACGCACAGCGCAAGCGCCGTGAACTTCTTTTGCATTGTTGTTCTCCCTGATTGACAGAATGTCGGCGTCACGCCGATACCGACCGCCCGGTAAGGCGGGGTGGCGATTTTATCAGGTTGCTCGAACATGCCGTTCTGAACTTTTGCAACGGGCCCGGTGCGGTGCATGTGCGCATGCGATCTACGGGTTCGCGTGGCATCGCCGAAATCCACGCTCTCGCACCGTGGGCGCGTTGCGTCACTGATTCGTTCGCGCACCCGCCACAGAACGGTGGTGTTGAACTCCGCCGCATGACCGGGTGCGCGATCGCGCTCATTCGTCTGAGGCGCTCCGAGGCTTGCCCCGACTGAAACTGCGCCCGCCCGAAACCAGCCTCCACACGCATGGCTATAATCGCCGGTCGCGGCGGGGAGATGCGCCGCGAGGGGTGCGCTACAGGAGAAGGCGATGCGATCGGAAGGTTCCGGCGAACGTCCCGCTGCACGTGTTGCGCGGTTTCGCCCGGGCGGACGCATCGTACTGTTGATTGCCGCCACCTGCGCCAGCGGCGCCGCCTTCGCACAGGGATCGCTGCAGGATCTCGGCAAACTTTCGTTGCAGGATCTCGGCAGGATCGTCGTCACCTCGGTGGCCAAGCATCCGGAGATGCTGGCCGATTCGCCTGCCGCGGTGTACGTGATCACCCACGACGACATCATGCGATCCGGTGCGCGCTCGCTGCCCGAGATGCTGAGGCTGGCGCCGAACCTCGGGGTGATGCGGCTCGGCCCGAGCAACTACATCGTCACCTCGCGCGGCCTCAGCGGCAACCAGGCGGCGCAGAATTTCCCGAACAAGCTGTTGGTGCTGATCGACGGGCGCAGCGTGTATTCGCCGCTGTATTCGGGCATTTCCTGGGACACGTTGTACGTGCTGCCCGAGAACATCGACAGGATCGAGGTGATCAGCGGGCCTGCCGGCGCGCTGTGGGGCGCCAACGCGGTCAATGGAGTCATCAACATCATCACCCGCGCGGCGTCCGAAACGGAGGGCGGGCTGGTCGAGTTCGGAATCGGCAACGAGGCCAGGTCCGCGTCGTTCCAGTACGGCGGCCGGCTGGGCGACGACGCCTGGTATCGCGTCTACGCGCATGATTTCCGCCAGCAATCGTTCGACAGCGGCAACGGCCGCGACGCACGCAATGGCTGGACGGCGCCACAAGCCGGTTTTCGCGTGGACTGGGATGCGGGGGCGCGCGACGCGTTCACCGCGCAGGGCGACATCTTCGACGGCCGCACCGATCAGGGCGACGCACCGGATTACCGCACCGCCGACGTGAACGTGCTGACGCGTTGGCGGCACGCGTTCGACGACGGCTCGCACTTCCAGTTGCAGGCGTACTACGACCACGGTCGAAGCTGGGGTGCGCTGACGTCGGGCGCGGTCATGCTGACCACCTGGGATGTCGAGGTGCAACATGATTTTCGGATCGGCGACGTGCATCACGTCACCTGGGGCGCCGGTGATCGTCTCTATCACTATCGGCTTTCGCCCAGCATCCGTTCGGACGGATCGCTGCTGTGGGACCCGGCGGTGAACACGCAAAGCCTCGCCAATGTTTTCGTGCAGGACCAACTCGCCCTGGGCACGCGTGCCGATCTTGCGCTGGGCGTCAAGGCCGAGCACGACCCGTATTCCGGTCTTTCCTGGATGCCGAGCGCGCGCTTTTCCTGGAAGGCGAACAACGACACGCTGCTTTGGCTGTCGGCATCGCGTGCGGTACGCACGCCCACGGCGTTCGACGAAGACGTGATCGAGGTGGTCAATACGCCGAATGGGCCGGTGGATTTCCTCAACGGCAATCCGGATTACCGTACCGAAAAGCTCACCGCCTATGAAACCGGCCTGCGCACGCAATGGGCGACCCGCGCCACCTTGTCGGTTTCGTTCTACTACAACGTCTACGACGACCTGCGCAGCATCGAATTTTCGCCGGAGGGGTTCCCGCTCTTGTGGGGCAATGGCATGCAGGGCCACACCTATGGCGTCGACATTTGGGCGGGCTATTCCGTCGCCGACTGGTGGAAGCTGAGCGGCGGACTGTCCGAACAACGCGAGCACTTTGGTTTCAAGCCGGGTTCGGCTGGCTTTTATGGCAGCAGCGAGGCGGGCAACGACCCGCGTCATCGTGCCTTCCTGCGTTCGTCCATGAACCTGGGCGCGCACTGGCAACTTGATGCGGACCTGCGTGACGTGGGCGAATTGCCGAATCCGCGCGTGCCGGGTTACACGGAGCTCAATGCGCGGCTGGGCTGGATGCCCAACGATCGCTGGGAGCTGTCGCTGTCCGGCATGAATCTGTTGCACCCTTGGCATCAGGAGTACGTGGCTGCGTACGCAAATCGCATAGGACGCACCTTTTTTCTGGACGCACGGTTGAAGTTTTGACAAACCTCCGGCCACCCGGCGTCCACGCGATGACCTCGTCCATTCCCCGCCAACCGCCCGTCCCGCAAGCCGCCGCACCCCGTCCGGCGGACGCGCGCGCGAAGCCGCATTTCAGGTGCTGGCGCGGCATGGCAAAATGCGCGATGGCGATGCTGCTGATGCTGCCAGGCGCCAGGCTGCTCGCGCTGCCGCCGCAGCCCGCAATATCACTCGAATACGCGGTGAAGGCCACCTATCTCTACAAGCTGGCCCCCTTCGTGAACTGGCCGCCAGGCACGTTCCACTCTCTGGATGCGCCTTTCGATATCTGCGTCGTCGGTCCCGACCCATTCGACGACTTCCTCGAAAAGTCCGTCAGCGGGCACGCGCTGGGCACGCATCCATTCCGGATTCGCAGGATGGAAACGATCGGCGCCGAAGACGACTGCCAAATCGTGTTTATCGGCTATGCGCAGCCGGAAAAAATCCGCGAGGCGTTGCAGGCGCTGCAGGGCCAGCCCGCGCTCACGGTGACCGATTCGCGCCAGCCGGATATTTCCGGGAGCATCGTGCAGTTCGTGGTGCGGCGCGGCCACGTGCGGTTCGAGATCGACAATGCCGCGGCGGCGCGCAACCGTCTCGTGATCAGCTCCAAACTTCTGAACCTGGCGCTGGCAGTGAAAGAGGCCGGGTGACGATGAAACCGCGCGTCCACGGCTCGGTCCTCCTGCGACCCGTCACCATCGTCGCTTCGGTGCTGTTGTTGTTGCTGGTCGGCACGGTCGCGATGGTGTACCAGTTCCGGGCCGGGAGTGCGGAGCGGTTGCGCCAGGTCACCGCGCAGGCCAACACGCTTGCCGCAAGCGTCACCGCGGCGGTGGCCTTCGACGACCGCACCGCCGCGCGCGAATATGTCCATGCGCTGATGTTGGATCCGCGCCTCGACGCCGTCGCGGTTTACGACGAACCCGGCCACCTCCTGGCCGGCGACCAGCGCTCCGGAAGCGCCGCCATCGTCCCCTCGTTCGGACGGGCGGAGCGCGGAAATTCATTGCTGGTAATGGTTCCGGCGCGCCAGGGCAGCACCGTCGTCGGCAGCGTCTGGGTCCGCGCGGCCGCGACGCCCTGGACCATGCAACTGGCACGGGTCAGCGGCGTGGCTTTGCTCACGATCATGGCAGTGGCGATGCTTTCGCTGCTCGGTTTGGCGCAGCGCATGCTGGCGCGCGCGAACGCCGACGCGCACCGGCGGGCGCAGGAACTGACCGAGGCGAACCTTCGCCTGATCGCGGAAATGGAGCATCGGTCGCGTGCCGAGGAAGCCCTGCGCCAGAGCCAGAAAATGGAGGCGGTGGGCCAGCTTTCCGGCGGCATCGCGCACGATTTCAACAACGTGCTGATGATCGTCAAATCGGCGCTCGTGCTGCTGGAGAAACGGCTGACCCACGGTGCTTCCGCCCGCGAGCATTTCGCCGAGGCAGCGCGCGGCCGGCTGGCCGAAGGCGCGCAGCAGGACGGCACCGAATCGCTGCGGGTGCTGGAAAGCGGCCTCGCGCTGGTCACGGATGGCGATGCCCGCCGCCAGCAAATCAAGCGCTATCTGGCAATCGCCAACGACGGCATCGACAAGGCCGCGGATCTCACGCGACGCCTGCTGGCGTTCGCGCGAAGGCAGCCGCTGTCCGCCCGCTCGGTGCGTCTGGACGACCTGATCGGCGATATCCAGCCGCTGCTGGAGCATTCGGTGGGCCCGAATGTCCAGATCCAGTACCAATTGGCCTCGCGTTGGCATGTTTTGTGCGATGTCAATCAAATGGAGAATGCGATCCTCAATCTCATCATCAATGCGCGCGATGCCATGCCCAAAGGCGGGCAGATCACGATCAGCACCGCGGACGTGCGCGTCGATGCGGCCGAGTCACCCGGCGGAAAGGTGGTCGACCAGGTGCGGTTGCGGGTCGCCGATACCGGCACCGGCATGAGCGAAGAGGTGCGCAGCCGGGCGATGGACCCCTTCTTCACCACCAAACCCGTCGGCAAGGGCACCGGTCTCGGGCTCAGCACCATCCTCGGTTACGTGTTGCAATCGAACGGGCGGCTCAGCATCGACAGCGAAGTGGGCATGGGGACTTCGGTCGACATCGTGTTGCCGCGCCAGCTCAGCGCCGTCTCGACGGAGTTCGCGTGATGGCGGTCGCGGAAGCCAAGGCCACACGCTTGCTGGTCGTCGAGGACGAGGCGTTCCTGCGCGAAGTGATCGCCGAAAGCCTCCAGGAAACCGGTCACGAAGTGGTCGCGGTGGGTGATGGCAGCGCCGGACTGGCCGTGCTGGAGTCGGATGCAGCCTTCGACGTGCTGGTCAGCGACATCCGCCTGCCGGGCATCAGCGGCTATGAACTTGCCGCGGCGGGCAAGGCACTGCGGCCGGAACTGAAGGTGATCCTGATGACCGGCTATGCCCCCAGCCTGCCGCCCGAGCTGCAATCGGCCGTCTACCGGGTGCTGCAAAAACCTTTCCGCATCGATTGCCTCGCCGGCGTGGTGGCCGGGGCGCTCGCGGGCGCCGACGCGGCGGCGATCTGAAGGCTCCGCGCACAAAAAACCCGCGACATGCGCGGGTTTTCCGTCGGATCACTGGTGCCCAGGAAAGGACTCGAACCTTCACGGGTCGCCCCGCCAGCACCTGAAGCTGGTGCGTCTACCAATTCCGCCACCTGGGCAGGTGCGCTCGCGGCATCATCCGCCAGCGAGCCGCGTAAGATAGCCGCTGGCAGTCTCGTCTGTCAATGTTCGCGCCGACGCGATCGGCAATGAATTGCGCGGCGTAAGGATGTCGTGTCGGAGGCGGTCATCTGACGCGATGCAGCTTTCTCGTGTGTGGCGATCAATCGTTCGGAGGATGCAATGAACAAGCGAATCGCGGGTGTGTTGGTGTCGTGCGTGGTGGCTGCGATGGTGGCGGTGCCCGGCTACGCGGCCCTGAAGGCGGGTGCGGCGGCACCCGATTTCACCGCCACTGCCAGCCAGGCGGGCAAGGATTTCACGTTTTCGCTGGAGCAGGCGCTGGCGAAAGGCCCAGTCGTGGTCTACTTCTATCCCGCCGCGTACACTGGCGGCTGCGATCTCGAAGCGCATACCTTCGCGACCGAGAAGGACAAGTTCAGCGCGGCCGGCGCCACCATCATCGGCGTGTCGGCCGATTCGATCGCGCGCCTCAACCAGTTTTCGTCCGATCCGAAGTATTGCGCCGGGAAGTTCGCGGTGGCGTCCGATCCGGATGGCAAGATCGCGACGCAATACGACCTGAAGATGATGCCGCCGCAGAAAGGCGTGACCGACGTGGAAGGCAAGCCGGTGACGCATGGCTTCTTCCCCCGCACCACGTTCGTGATCGATCGCGACGGCAAGGTCGTGTCGACGTTTTCCTCGAAGGAAGACCAGCTGACGCCCGACGAGCACGTGAAGCGCTCGCTGGCAATCGTCCAGCGGATGCACAGCGACAAGGCGCCGTAGCTGGCGCTGCCCGGGCGCCATCCGTCGCCCGGGCTTGCGTTCGCCGTCATTCTGCGTGAGGCTGGCATCCGTGGACAGGAGTCGCATGGGTCGGGAGGCCTCATGGTCGACTGCAGCGAGATGCAGGTCGGGAACTCCACCGACGCATTGTTCGTCGAGGTCTACGCGCGCCTGAAGGCCATGGCCTCGCGTCGGTTGGCGGGCCAGCGCCGCAACGGCACCCTGGAAACCACCGAACTGGTGCACGAGTTGTACCTGCGCATGGGTGACCGCTCGGCCTTGCAGTTCGAAGAGCCGCGCCAATTCTTCGCCTATGCCGCGCGCGCGATGCGCCACCTGTTGATCAACCGTGCGCGCGACCGCCTGCGGTTGCGCGCGGGCGGCCAATGGAATCGTGTCACGCTGGATGATCGCAATTCGCAACTGGCCATTGCGACCGCCGAGCAGGCGCTGGCGCTGGATGCGGCGCTGGATGCGCTGGAACAGAACGACGCGCGCGCGGCCAGGGTGGTCGAACTTCGCTATTTCGCGGGCCTCAGCCTGGAGCAGGTGGCCGCCACCCTGGGACTGACGCGCCGCACCATCGACCGCGACTGGCGCTTCGCGCGCGCCTTCATCAAGGCCCATCTGGAATGAAGCGCCGCGCGTCGCAAAAGGCGCGCAGGCGGGGTTTATCGGAGGAGTCGCTTCCGGAATGAAAAACCGTTCGTGTTGAGCGTAACGGAGCGCAGCTCCGCGGAATCGAAACACGGCGTGTTCCGTGTTTTCCCATGCCCTTTGACTCCGCGCCTTCGACGCTGCGCTCAGGGCGAACGGTTTTTGGAAAGTTTTTGGATGTGATCGGAGAACTGCCGCGGTGGAATCCACGCCCACGCTGCGTGACTTGTTCGAGCAGGCACTCTCGCTGGCGCCAGAGGCACGCGCGCGCATGCTCGCCGAGCGTTGCGGCGATCCGGGCGTCCGTGCCGAACTGGACCGGTTGCTGGCGGCCGACGCGGAGCAGGGCGACTGGCTGGAGCCGGGTGACGCCGCCAGCGCCGCGCAAACGATCGGGGAAACCGGGGACGACGAGCCGTTACCCGCGGGCAGCCGCATCGGCCCGTTCGAATTGCTGGAAGTACTGGGCGAAGGCGGCTCGTCGACGGTGTTCCGCGCGTTTCGCGACGTGGAAGGCGTGCGCCAGCATGTCGCGGTCAAGCTGCTGGCGCGCGGCCTGTACACCGCCGAAGCGCGGCGCCGCTTCCATCACGAACGCGAGGCGCTGGCGCGGCTGCGCCACCCTGGCATTGCGCGGCTGATCGAGGGCGGCATCGCCGACAACGGCCTCGCCTACATCGCGCTGGAACTGGTCGATGGCATTCCGATCACGCGCTACGCGCAGGAGCACGTGCTCTCCGAACGCCAGCGGCTGACGTTGTTCTTGCGGGTTTGCCGCGCGGTCGAATCCGCGCACCGCGCGCTGATCGTGCATCGCGACCTGAAACCCTCCAACGTGCTGGTCACCGCCGAAGGCGAAATGAAGCTGCTGGATTTCGGCATCGCCAAGCTGCTGGACGACACCGAAGACGCCACGCGCACGCGCCACCACGCCTTGACGCCGGCCTACGCCGCGCCCGAACAGTTCACGCCCGGCGCGATCACCACTGCGACCGACGTTTATGCGCTGGGCGTACTGCTGCGCGAACTCCTGACGGGCGACCGCGGTGCACGCGGCGAGGCTCGCACGTCGCACGGCGCGTCCATGCATGCAGCGCAACTGCCGTCGAAACGTGCACGCCAATTGCGCGGCGACCTCGCCAACATCGTCGCCAAGGCCACCGCGCCCGAACCGGAGCGCCGCTACGGTTCGGGCGGCGCGCTGGCCGAAGACATCGAGCGCCATCTCGATCGCCTGCCGGTGCGCGCGCATCCGCCCTCGCGCTGGTATCGCGCCGGTCGGTTCGCCGCGCGCCATCGCGGCGGGGTCGCGATCACCGCGATCCTGTTGCTGGCGATCTTCGCCTCGCTGTCGATCGCGTTGTGGCAGGCGCACGTGGCGCGCCAGCAGGCCGCGCGCGCCAACATGGTGCGCGATTTCGTGGAAAGCCTGTTCGAGCCGGTCCGTTACGGCATCGCCGCCTCGAAACAACCGAGCCTCGATGAATTGCTGGCGCGCGGCGTCGGGAAACTGGAACACTCGCGGCAACTCGGAGCCGGCGAACGGGTCGATTTGTTGGCGATGTTTTCGCGGCTGTTCGAGAACCTCGGCGACATCCCGCAATCGCGAAGGCTGGCGAATCAGGCGGTCGCGCTCTCGGAACGCGCATTGCCGTCGTCGGACATCAATGCGATCCGCGCGCTGACCGCACGCGGTTATGCCGCGGTACGCGGCGAGGATTACGCGGCCGGTGGCGCCGACTTGCGCCTTGCCTACCGGCGCATGCAGGCGCAGGGCGTCCACGGCGAAGCCTTGATCGACTTGCTCGAACCGCTGGCCATGGTCGAGAACATTGAAGGCCATGGCGATGTCGCGCTGCAGCTCACGCGCGACGCGCTGAAGGAACGGATCGCGACGTGGGGGCCTGGCGATCCGCGCGTCGGCGTCGGCTACAACGACGTGGCGTCCGCGCTCGAAGGGGTGGAGCGCTATGAGGAAGCGATCCCGATGTGGCAGAAAACATATCGGTTCGAACTCGCGCACTTCGGCCGCGACAGCAACGAAACCACGCTGGCGATGGCCGGATGGGCGTCGGCCGAATGGCGTGCGGGCCACTGGACCGATGCGCACAAGCTGTTCACGCAGGCGCTGGCGATGTACGCGCGGATCGGCGGCAAGCCGCAGGTCACCCGGGTGTACGCGGCGCAGAAAGCCTGCGTGCTGGACGGCACGCGGGCGGATCGCGCATCCGCCGCGCAGGATTGTGCGCTGGCGCAGAAGCTCTCCAGTGAAGGGTTCGGCGCGGGCACGCCGCTGCATGGCGATTCGCTGGAAGCCGCCGCCTTCGGTGAGATCGAGGCGGGCAACTTCGAGCGCGCGAAGGCATTGCTGGAGCAGGCCCGCAAGTTGTACGGCGATGCTCCGGCCAACCGCATGCGCGTCGGCCGCGCGGACAGTGAACTGGCCGGCATCGCGCTGCTGGAAGGCCAGCCGGCGCTGGCGCGCGCCTTGTTGCCGAACGCGATCGCGGGGCTGCGCACGCGCGGGTGGAAGGTGCCGCCGTTGATTGCCGAAGCGCGCTTGCTGCTGGCGTGCGCGCAGTTGCCCGGACCGCAATGTTCCGCCGACCTGCAGGCATCGGTGGAACAGGATTTCGCCGCCGTTGCCGGACGCGGTGATCCGATGTTGCTGTGGGTGCAGACGTCGCTGGCCGAGGTGGAACTGCTGCACCACGAGCCAGCGATCGCGCGCGCGCGCCTGGCCGATGCGATCCGGCGTGCCAGTATCGAGTTGCCGCCTTCACACCCGCGCCGCGTGGTCGCGCAGCTATGGCTCGTCCTCGCCACGGCCAGGGCGGGCGATTGCACCAGCGCCGTCGCGGAAGCGCAGGCGGCGCGCGCGATCATCCAGGCAAACGATCTTGCCGCGCACCCCGAACTCGCTGGCGTGCGCGCGGCGCTTCGCCGTCCCGCGGGGTCGTGCGGGGTCGTGATGAACTGATCTGCACCGTTTCCGGTCTGATGCGACCGGATGTCGCAGTCCCTTCCGGGACGGTGTTCTCCCTGTTGCCCATCCGCATAGGGAGAACAGCGCGATGTTCGATCGATACTTGCCGCGGTCAGGCGGCCGTTTCCGTTCGGTGGCTGCAATGGTGTTGCTGGCCGTGGCTGGCGGCAGTCCCGCGCAGCAGCCTGCGATGTCTTCCCGTGTGGATGGGCTTGTCACGCGCGATGCATCCGGTTGGCTGCAGACCACCACGCCTGCGGGCCGCATCGACAAAGGCGGTCCGTTTTTCCAGAGCCTCGGCAGCAACGGACGTTCGTGCGATTCCTGCCACCGGCAAGCCGAGGGCTGGACGATTTCGGCCGCCGAGGTTCGCCAGCGTTTCACGATGACACGCGGCACCGACCCGATCTTTCGCCCGGTCGATGGCGCCAATTCGCCGCTGGCCGATGTGTCCACGCTGGCTGCGCGCGCTGCGGCCTACTCGATGCTGCTCGATCACGGCGTGATCCGGGTGAGCTTGCCGATTCCGGCGAATGCGGAGTTCAAGCTGACCGCGGTCGACGATCCGTACGGCTACGCCAGCGCGCAGGCGCTTTCGTTGTTTCGGCGCCCGCTGCCCGCGACCAACCTGGTCTGGGACACCGCGGTGATGTGGGATGGCCGGGAAACGTACCTGCCGTTCAAGCCGCCGATGGACGCCGGCATCAACGTCGGCGACCTTCGCCTCAGCCTCGCGTCCCAGGCCTTGCACGCGGTGCTCGGCCACGAGCAGGCCGCGCTGGCGCCGAGTCAGTCGACGCTGGACGCGATCGTCGGTTTCGAGTTGCACCTCGTCACCGCCCAGTACTACGACAACCGGGCCGGTCTGCTCAATGAGGACAACGGCATGGGCGGCGCCGAAATCCTCGCACTGCAGAAATTCTGGATAGGCATCAACGACTCACTCGGCAACGACCCCAGCCTCGATCCGTTCGATCCGAAGGTGATGCGCCTGTTCGATCATTGGCGCGAGCCGGATCGGGCGCGCCGTTTCGATGCGCGCTCGATGGCGCGCGCCGCGATCGTGCGCGGCCAGGAATTGTTCAACTCGATGCCGATCAACATCACCGGCGTGGCGGGCTTGAACGATGCGACCGGCAAGCCGGTGATCCGGGGCACCTGTGGCACTTGCCACGACTCGCCCAACATCGGCAATCATTCGGTGGCCGCGCCGCTCAACATCGGCGTTGCCGACGCAAACCGGCGCACGCCCGACATGCCGCTGTACACGCTGACCAACATCAAGACGGGCCAGGTCGTGCAGACCACCGACCCCGGCCTCGCGATGCTGACCGGCAAATGGGCCGACATCGGCAAGTTCAAGGGTCCGAACCTGCGCGGACTCGCCGCACGTGCGCCGTATTTCCACAACGGTTCGGCCGCGACATTGCGGGAAGTGGTCGACTTCTACGACACGCGTTTCAACGTAGGAATGACCGAACAGCAGAAAAGCGATCTCGTCGCATTCCTGTCGGCGCTGTGAGACACTCCCGGACACCAAAACAGCAGCGTTTCCGGCACGTGCGACCGGCCACGACTCGATGTTCGCGGAAGCGTCGCCGCCAACCGGGCGAGGAGTCCAGACCATGCATCGCTATCTCATCAAACGCACCTTTCCGGCCGGCGCGCTCGACGGCCTGGACAAGGCCGTCAAGGCCAAGGTCAACGGCAACAACGCGAACCACGACGTGAAGTGGGTGCATTCGTACGCCACGCGCGACAAGACCACGACGTTCTGCATCTACGAAGGCCCGACCGAACAGGCGATCCGTGACGCGGCGGAGGCCAATGGGTTGCCGGTGGATGCGATATTCGAAGTCCCCGTGACGCTGCTTCCCGACCGCCAGGATACGGTCGAACCCTAGCGGTGTGGCGCTGGCGCCCGACGGGCGCCGGTTCCACCTTCGTGGCGTGGCCGGAGACGCGAGGCGCGATGCGGACTTGCTTTCGCGGCGCCGCTGCGCGACGCTGGCGGAATGCCCAGACGCAATCGTCCGCCGTCCCGCTCCGCCCGCAAGCCGCGCGCGCGGAAGCAAACCGACACGCGCAGGCGCGAGACTTCGCCGCGCGACACCGCCGGGAAGAAACAGCACCCGCGCAAGATCGACAAGAAGCAGGCACACGGCTTCGTCGATCCGCACGCCGAGCGCGAGGCGCGGCGCTACGAACATCCCATTCCGAGCCGCGAGGCGATCCTTGCGTTGCTGGCCGAGCGCGGCAGCCTGTTGCGCGCGGACGCGATCGCCGAGGCCTTGGACATCCATGACGATGTCCGGCGCGAAGCCCTGGACAAGCGCCTGCG
>DAIUEL010000017.1:0-13254 GCA_036845145.1 Rhodanobacteraceae bacterium
TGCTGGCGCCGGTGATCCGCGAACGCAAGGGCGAGCACGTGCAGGTGTTCGAGCAATTGCGTGCGCAGGGTTTCGTGCGCGCGCGCGTGGACGGCACCGTGTGCGACCTCGATGCCGTGCCGGCGCTGGGTTTGCGCATCAAGCACACGATCGAAGTGGTGATCGACCGCTTCCGTCCGCGCGATGATTTGAAGCAGCGGCTTGCCGAATCATTCGAGACCGCGCTGCGACTCGGCGAAGGCCTGGCGATCCTGGTCGACCTGGACGACGACAAGGCACCGGAGCAACTGTTCTCGTCGCGTTATTCCTGCCCGCTGTGCGACTACTCGCTGCCGGAACTGGAGCCGCGGCTGTTCTCGTTCAACTCGCCGGTCGGCGCCTGCCCGAAGTGCGATGGGCTGGGCGTCACGCAGTTCTTCGACCCGGCGCGCGTGGTGGCGCACCCCGAGCGCAGCCTCGCCGCCGGCGCGATCCGCAGCTGGGACAAACGCAATCCGTATTACTGGCAGATGATCCAGTCGCTGGCGAAGCACTACGGCTTCGATCCGGACACACCCTGGAACAAATTGCCGAAGGCCACCCGCGACGCGGTACTGACGGGGTCTGGCGACGAAGCCATCGCTTTCAAGTACACACCCGCCGCCGCGGGCGGCGCGGTCACGCGCCGGCATCGCTTCGAAGGCATCATCCCGAACCTCGAGCGGCGTTACCACGAAACCGATTCCAACATGGTGCGCGAGGAACTCGCGCGCTTCATCAGCGAACGGCCCTGCCCCGAATGCCACGGCGAGCGGCTGAACCCGTCTGCACGCAACGTGTTCGTGGGCGAGAAGAACCTGCCTTCGCTGTCGGCGCTGGCGATCAGCGATGCGCGCACGTTCGTCGATGGCCTGCAACTCGCGGGCTGGCGCGGCGAAATCGCCGAACGCATCGTCAAGGAGATCCGTGAGCGCCTGCGGTTCCTGATCGACGTCGGGCTCGATTACCTGACGCTCGACCGCAAGGCCGATTCCTTGTCGGGCGGCGAAGCGCAACGCATCCGCCTGGCTTCGCAGATCGGCGCAGGCCTGGTGGGCGTGATGTACGTGCTGGATGAGCCTTCGATCGGCCTGCACCAGCGCGACAACGAGCGCCTGCTGGGCACGCTGACGCGCTTGCGCGACCTCGGCAACACCGTGATCGTGGTCGAGCACGATGAAGATGCAATGCGCCGCGCGGACCGCATCATCGACATTGGCCCTGGCGCCGGGGTACACGGTGGCGAAGTGGTCGCGCAGGGCACGTTCGACGACATCCTGAAGGCGCCGCGTTCACTGACCGGGCAATATCTTTCCGGCCAGCGCAGCATCGACGTGCCGCAACTGCGCCGCCAGCCCGATCCCAAGCGGGTACTGAAACTGAAAGGCGCCCACGGCAACAACCTGCAGCACGTCGATCTGGAAATTCCTGCGGGCCTCTTCACCTGCATCACCGGCGTGTCAGGTTCGGGCAAGTCCACGCTCGTCAACGACACGCTGTTCCGCATCGCTGCGGTGGAATTGAACGGCGCGTCGGCGCAACCCGCGCCGTACGGATCGATCGAGAAACTCGACCTGTTCGACAAGGTGCTGGACATCAACCAGTCGCCGATCGGGCGCACGCCGCGTTCGAACCCGGCCACATACACCGGCGTGTTCACGCCATTGCGCGAACTGTTCGCGCAGGTTCCCGAATCACGCGCGCGCGGCTACCAGGCCGGCCGCTTCAGCTTCAACGTCAAGGGCGGCCGCTGCGAAGCCTGCGAAGGCGACGGACTGATCAAGGTCGAGATGCATTTCCTGCCGGACATGTACGTGCCGTGCGATGTCTGCCACGGCAAGCGCTACAACCGCGAGACGCTGGAGATCCTGTACAAGGGCTACACCATCGCCGATGTGCTCGACATGACGGTCGAGCAGGCGCTGGAAGTGTTCGCACCGGTGCCGCAGATCGCGCGCAAGCTTGAAACGCTGATGGACGTCGGCCTCGGCTACATCAAGCTGGGCCAGAGTGCGACCACGCTTTCGGGCGGCGAAGCGCAGCGCGTGAAGCTGTCGAAGGAACTGTCGCGCCGCGACACCGGCAACACGCTGTACATCCTCGACGAGCCGACCACCGGCCTGCATTTCCACGACATCGAACAACTCCTGCGCGTGTTGCATCGCCTCGTCGACGGCGGCAGCACCGTGGTGGTGATCGAGCACAACCTCGATGTGATCAAGACGGCTGACTGGATCGTCGACCTCGGCCCCGAAGGTGGCGCCGGCGGGGGGCGCATCATCGCCATCGGCACGCCGGAAGACATCGCCGCGACCAAGGGCTCGTACACCGGGCAGTTCCTGGCGCCGGTGCTCGAAAATGCTGCAAGCTCGAAATCGTCGCGCAAAAAGAAACGGGCGTGACCGGAGGTTCGGCTGCAATCCCGCATATTCTGCTTGTCGTCGGTCCGGGGCTGCCCGCCTTGCTTGCGGGCAGAACCCCGAATGACGACTATCGTCCATCACGCGTTCCGTTCACCGGAAGAATGTCACAGGCATGACCGAAGAAAAGAAAACCAACCCGACCAAGCGCGCACCGCGCAAACGCGGCAAGGCAAAACCGCAAGCGCGCAACGTGGATGCGACGCAACGAACCGGCGGCCAGCCGGTGGACGCGCCGCGGGCGGACGCGCCGGAACAAGGCGGTAATCAACCCGGGAAAGCCGTTTCTGGATCCGCGCCCGGCCGGGAATCGCGCGCATCGCGCACCCTTGCCGCCATCCCCCTGCACGTGCGCTGGCGCGACCTCGACGCGTTCAACCACGTCAACAATTCTTCGTACCTGACGTTCCTCGAAGAATCGCGCCTGCAATGGCTGCGCACCGTGCCGGGCGAGTGGTTCACCGAACACGCGATGCCGGTGATGGCGGCGGTGGAGCTGCGCTATCGCAAGCCGATCGAGTGGCCCGCCGAGATCGACGTGCTGCTTTCCTGCGAACGGCTCGGCAATTCGTCGATGACCATCGGCAACCGCATCGTCGACCGCGCCGATCACGACTGGGTGTACGCGGAGGGCAACGTGGTGATGGTCTGGGTCGATCCCGCGACGGGCGCTTCCGTTGCTCTTCCCGACGCGATTCGCAACGCCTGCACCTGATCTTGCGATGATCGGCGATCATCATCAAGGAATCGCTCGCAGGCACGGACGATTCGAAACAATAGGCGTCAGAACAGCCATCCATGGCCTGGCTCCTCACGAAAGCCGGCTTCCATTCGCCCTGTTACTTCGCGGCAACTTGTTCCTCGAGCGTCAACGCCACCTTGTCGCGCAGGTACACCGGCAGCGCCTGTTCCGGCGCCACACCCTTGCCGGCCGCGAACAGCGGCGCCGCCAGGCGAGCGACGTCGCAGGCCTGCGGATAGCGGTCGCCATCGGCCCAGTGCGGCGGTGACGGCAGGCGTTCGCTGATCGCGCCGCCGTAGGCACGCCAGCCGGTGCCCAGCACGTTCCATCCCTCCGCTTCGGGCAGCCTCAGTGCGGACGCGGAAAGTACCCGCTCGCGATCCAGCGGCTCCACCAAGCCGTCCGCATCGAAACGGAACACACCGGCGTAGATTTCCTCGCGACGCGCGTCGATTGCAGCGAGGATCGGGGCACCGTTCTTCGGCGCCTGCATCGCCAGCGCGGCCAGTGACGAGATCGGTATTACCGGAATGTCGAGCGCCAACGCCAAACCTTGTGCGACGGAAATCGCCAGGCGCACGCCGGTGAACGCCCCCGGCCCCTGCCCCACCGCAATCACATCGAGTTGCTTTCGCACCATGCCGGCTTCGGCCAGCAAGTCTTCCGCCATCGGCAATACCAGCTCGGCATGGCGACGCGGCGCCAATTCGGTGCGGTCGATCAAGGCGTCGCCGTGCAGCAGTGCGACCGAACAGGCTTCCGTGGCGGTTTCGATGGCGAGCAGGTTCATGCCGACATTCTCGCATCCGCCGCGAAAAACCGCTGCACGTCGTCGAGTTCGCGCGTGCGCGGCATTGGCGGAAGACTGGCGAGAAACAACTTTCCATAGGCACGTGTGGTGAGGCGCGGATCACACAGCACCAGCACGCCGCGATCGTGCACGTCGCGGATCAGGCGTCCGGCGCCCTGCTTCAGCGCGATCGCCGCGGCCGGAATCTGCCAGTCGCGGAACGGGTTGCCGCCGGCGCGGCGTACTGCGTCGAGGCGCGCCTGCAGCACCGGATCGTCGGGCGAGGCGAACGGCAGCTTGTCGATCACGACCACGCTCAATGCTTCGCCCGCGACATCCACGCCTTCCCAGAAACTCGCCGCGCCCAGCAGCACGCCGTTGCCGGAATCGCGAAAGTCCGACAACAACTGGTGGCGCGGTGCGCTGCCCTGCACGAACAACGGCCACGGTCCGTCCATCAACAGGTCGGCCGCGAGCCGCAGCGCGCGGTGCGAAGTGAACAACAGGAATGCGCGACCCTTCGACATTTCCATCACGGGGCGGACGGTATCGATCAAGCGTTGCGTGTAGTCGCGCGCGGCAGGTTCGGGCAAGCCTCGCGGCAACCAGCACAACGCCTGGTGCGCGTAATCGAACGGACTGCCGAGATCCAGCGTCACCGGATCGACCAGACCCATCTGGCGCGTGAAATGATCGAAGTGACCGGCTACCGCCAGCGTGGCCGACGTGTGTATCCATGCGGCGTCCGTCGCGCTGCGCAACGCCTGCAACTGCGGGGCGAGATCGAGGGGTGTCGCGCTCAGCTCGAAACCGTGGTCGGACAGTTCGTACCAGCGCACCTCGTCCTCGCCAATCCGACCGGCAATCCGCTGCAGGCGCTGGTCCAGCACCACGCAGCGCGCGTGCACGCTGGCGAGACCCTTGGAACGCTCGGCTTGGCCCATCAGCACGCCGGCCAGATCGGCGAGCGCATCGCCCAGATTTTCCAGCGCCTCCGCCGCACCCGCATCGGCTTCGAGCTGCGCGAACGCGCCGCGCTTCGGCAATGTGTCGAACGCGAGCCGCGCCTTGCGCACCGCATCGTTCATGTGTTGCAGCGCCGGTTGCAGCAAAGCCAATGCGCCGGGCTGTCCGGCGCATTCCGCCAATGCGTCGGCCGCGAGTTCCTTCACCTGCCGCGCGCTGACACCCACCGAAAAATATTGCCCGGCAAGTTCCGGCAACTGGTGCGCCTCGTCGAGCACGTACGCCTCGGCTTCGGGCAGGATCGCGCCGAAACCTTCGCGTTTGAGTGCGAGATCCGACAACAACAGGTGATGGTTCACCACCGTGAGATCGGCATCCTGCGCGCGCCGGCGTGCCTTGAACACGAAGCAGTCGTCGTAGAGCGGGCATTCGGTGCCGAGGCAATTCTCGGCGGTGGAGGTGACGCGCGGCCACAGCGGCGAGCCTTCCGGCACTTCCACCAGTTCCGAGCGATCGCCGGTCCGCGTGCGCGCGCCCCACGCCCGCACCTTCTGCAAATCGTCCACTTGGGTGCGCGACTTGAACTGGCCGGATTCGACCGTCTGCTGCAGGCGATAGCGGCACAGGTAATTCGCGCGACCCTTCAATAACGCGACGTCGGCCTTCGTGCCGAGGATCGACATCACCCGCGGCAGGTCGCGATGGAACAATTGGTCCTGCAGGTTGCGGGTGCCCGTCGAGACGATCACGCGCTTGCCCGACAGCAACGCCGGGACCAGATACGCGAACGTCTTGCCGGTGCCGGTGCCGGCTTCAACCACCAGCGCGTCATGCGTCTCGATCGCTCCGCCCACCGCATCGGCCATCCGCTGCTGCGTTTCGCGCGGCGCGAAGTTCGGCACCTCGCGCGCGAACGGCCCGTCCGCGCCGAGCAGCGCGGAGGCAGCAGGGTCATCGACTACTTTCATCATCCGCCAAGTATTACGGAGCGTCGACGCGCGCGAAACCGGGAACGCCCCGTCGCAACAGATTCCATCCCGCAGGCGTGGCGCCGGCCTGAATCCAGCGCTGTCATCGGCATTAGCGTACCATTCCGATTGCGCAGCCGGTCTGCGAGACCGGTGGCGAAGCAGGAAAACCAGGGGGCCGGATGCGTGCAGGTGCAGGCATGGTGACCCCGCGAGCCGTCTGGATGGATTTTCGCTGCGTGCCGCAGCAACGTGGCCTCTGCCCGGATGCCAAGCCGCACTGCGACGTTCTGCGGATCACCCGCCTCGATGAAATCCACGGCGCTGTTGCGGAACACCGGCCACGATTCTTCTGCATCGAATACGACTACCCCGACCAGGGACGCTTGCGGGCGGTGCCGCTGGTGAGGCGCGAGTTCCCGGCACTGCCCGTGCTGATGTTCACCGAATCCCACTCCGAGGCACTCGCGGTGTGGGCGTTTCGCTCTCGGGTCTGGGACTACAGGGTGAAGCCGGTCACCACCGGGACGCTGGCGCGCCTGATCGAAGGCTTGGCGCACGCGGCCGAATCCGCACGGTACAGCGGACAGCAGATCGATCCGTTTCCGCCTGACTTGATCGCGCCCGCCGGGCACTTGCGCAGACCATTGATCGCAGCGCGCCAGACCGCAGCGGCCGTCGCCTGGATCAGCGAGCACTACGGGGAACCGGTCCGGATCGAGAAGGTGGCGGGGCTCTGTCACCTGTCCGAATCGGAATTCAGCCGGGCCTTCCATCGCGAACACGGGCTGTCGTTCCGCCGCTTCCTGCTGCAGTACCGCATCGCCAAGGCGCGTGACTTTCTGGCCGAACCCGAGGCATCGATCTCGCAGGTCGCGTATGCGGTCGGCTTCAACGACCTGTCGCATTTCGGACGCATGTTCCGTCGCTTCGTCGGCATCCCCGCGACCCAGTACCAGCGGCACTTCCAGCCACGCACGCTACCCTCGTAGGCGACGCCTGCTGCACGCGGCGCAGAATTGTCCCATTCGAGCGCAGCTTGGTTCTAACCACGCGGACTTTCCCTGTCGCATGCTCGCCCTCTCGATCGAGCGATGCGCAACAAGGGAGGAGCCCATGGCCAGCATCGTCGGGGAGTTCGATCCGAGACGGGTTCCGGACGAGCAATACAAAGTCCGACCTGGATCTGCGCGTTGCAATAGTGCGCGGGGGAAGTACGCCCGGTTCGACCGTCCCCAAGACCGCGGGCGCAAGGCGGCGGGGTTCGCCGTTCGAGATGGAATTCGAGCCGCTGATCCGGCCGTGGGCATGGAAGCGCACCACCAACGGCTGCTCGGACCCGAGCGTCACTCACTACAACCGGTTCGAGCTTTCGTTCACCGTGCTGCGCCCGGACCGGTGTCCCGGTGTGTGCCCACCGCCACGTGCGACGGCCGGGGTGGCTTGAGACGGGCGACGGGATGACATGGGCAGTGAAACGGCAGGCCAGCGCGAGTCGAAAGCATCGTGAACGCCATCGACCCATGGTTCGCATTTGCGCTGGCCGCGCTGGGAACCTGGCGGGTGACGCACCTGATCGCCGAGGAAGACGGCCCAGCGGATCTGGTCCTGAAGCTGCGATCGAAGTTCGGGACCGGCGTGCTGGGGATATTGATGGACTGTTTTCAATGCCTTTCGCTTTGGATCGCCATCCCCTTCACTTTCATCGTCACCGGCCCGGCGCTGGCATGGATACCGGCGTGGCTGGCCATTTCCGGTGCGGCGTGCCTGCTGGAGCGCCTGGGTTCGGAACGCACCGCGTTGCAGGTGGAGCCACCCCATTTTCCGGAGGACAACGAACATGTCGTGTTGCGGTCAAGGCAGGGCGGCACTGAGGGCTAGCCATGCACTCCAGACGCCAAAGGCGCCGCGGGTCGCGGGGAGTGGCATCGCGCGCGTGGCCGCTGATGCCGCGCTTCGCGCCAACCTGCCGATCCGCTATCTCGGTGCGGCTCCAATCGTGGTGCGTGGCCTGGTCACCGGGCGCGCCTATCAATTCGCCGCCGGCCGTGCCATCCAGCCCGTGGATGCCAGAGACGTCGCCGGGCTGCTCAAGAAAGGCATTTTCCGACGAAGTCCGTAGTTCACGAACCCATCGATTCCAACCGCTGACGGGAAATTCACGATGGCCGCCCAGACCGACACCAAGAAACCGACACCACCATGCTGCCCGAAGCTCGAACCGGATGATGTCTGCGACGAGCTGGACTTCTACTACCGCCTGACCTACCCGACCACTATCGGCACACGGACGCCGGCCGATGCGCCTCCGCGAGCCCTTCCGGTCGAGGTCAAGCTGCATTTCCACCTGAAGCGCTGCCGGGGGCCGCTCGCGCTCGGCGATCTGCTCTACACCACCACGCTGTTGCCGGGCGAGAAAGTGCGCCTGTTCACTTCCGACCGCCGATCCAAGTTCACTTTCGACAGCGAGAGCAAGTTCGGTTATCGCAATTCGCAGTCGTCGGAGGAGTCGTTCTACATGCAGCAGATGAGCGACTCGCTGTTCGACGTGAATTCTCGCGACGAAGCCCACTCCAGCAACCAGTCGCATTCGCACGTGGACGGCAAGGCCGATGCCGGCGTGAACATCTTCGGCCTGGGTGGCTCGGCCAGCATGAGCGGCAATTTCGATTCGAATTCCGTCTCGGACTTCCTCGGCGAGCACAGCCAGCACGCGCAGTCCTCGTCGCGCGCGGCGGAGATGGGCGTGCGCAAGGCATCCAGCGTCTCGATCGGTGAATCCGAAAGTCGCACGCATACCGAGAGCGAATCGCAGGACCACTACGAATCCGCCTCGCGCGAATTCCAGAACGGCAACGACTGCCACGCGTTGACGTTCTACTTCTACCAGATCAACAAGACCCAGACGATCAGCTACACGCTGGAATCGGTCGATCTGCGGGTGATGAGGGATCTCGACCCCGCCAATGACTTCACCCGCGTCGCGGCCAATCCGCTGTCGCCCAGTACCGGAGTGGGCGTGCTCTCGAACGGCGTGCTCTCCACCGACGCGAACCGACAGGCGAGTTATCTGGAAGCGGCAACCCGCGTACCCGGCGACGACCGACTCACCGTCGCCACGGCATTGCGGCTGCAAATTCCCGTGCTGACCGCCGCCGAACGCGCGCAGGCCGCGGCCGAGCGCGCCCAGGCCCTCAAGCAGGTGCAACAGGAACTGGTCCAGCAAGGACTGCTGGACAAGACCGGCAAGGTGTCCGGCGACGCGCAGAAGCGCTATTCATTCGTGCGGCAATCGTCGCTGCCGACGCCAGGCATCCTGGTCAAAGGCTGCCTCGATGACTGCAACGTGTGCGAGGCCACGCGGCTGAAATCGATCGAACTCGACCTCGAGCGCAAAAAGCTCGAGAACGAGCTGCTGCAGAAGCAGATCGCGCTGCTCGAGAAATCACAGGAGTACCGCTGCTGTCCGACGGCACCCGATGCGTAGTGAGAAAGCGAGCTGAACCGGAACGCCGGCGCCCGTCGAACCGTACTCCCGGGCTGCCGACACCCATCAACAACCGAATGGAGGACAGGCCATGGCAAGGTCAGGCAAGCGTGGAAGCAGGGGCGGCAGGAAGACGCGGGAACCGGCAACGTTTGTCCCGGAAACCCTGACCCGCAAGGGTTTCCGGATACGGGGCCTGGGCCCGCTGCCGGACAGATTCGACCCGATGAAGGCAACGGCCCGCCAGCTTGCGGCGTACCGGCTGCCGCGCCGGCCCGACGCCAAGACCGAGCCGCGGCTGCGCGCGCTCTGGGACCGGGTGATGTCCCGCACCCAGCTGTGGATTGCCCCCGAGTTCGAGCATCGCGAACACATCAAGCACGGCCCGGCACGTGGCTCCGGCCGGCGCGCCCTCACCGCGCGACGGGGTTCGCCGGGTGTGTCCAACGCCACGTCCAACAACTGGTCCGGCGCAGCGGATTTTTCGCCGGCCGGAAAGCCGTATGGCTTTGTGGGCGGCCAGTGGACGGTACCGAGCCCGAACACCAGGGCCGACGGCGCCTATTACGCCTCGGAGTGGGTCGGCATCGACGGGTGGAACTCCAACGACGTGCTGCAGGCGGGGACGGAAACCCAGATCACGAAGATCCTCTTCATCACGGCCGAGCAGGTCTACACGTGGTGGGAATGGTTTCCGGCGGGCGAGGTGAAAATCAACAACCTGCCCGTCTCGGCGGGCGACGTCATGTATTGCCTGATCTGCGCCGACACCACCAGCCACGCCATCGTCTACTTCAGCAACCAGTCGGAGGGCGTCGGTACCCGCTTCGAGATCACCCCGCCGCGCGGCACCACGCTGACCGGCAACGTGGCCGAGTGGATCGTCGAGCGTCCCACCGTCGGCGGATCGGTCGCCAACCTCACCGACTATGTCGCGTGCTACTTCGACGAGTGCATCGCGGGCGGCGCGGGGAACATCGACAATCTCAGCGGCGCCTCGCTCATCACGATGACCGGCACCGGCGGCGCGACGCTGTCGGAACCCGCCCAGGAGAACGACCACGTCGTCAAGCTCAACTGGCGCAAATCGAGTTGATGCCTTCCGCGGCCGAGCCCCATGCACAAATGCTGGATGAAGCGGCCAGCGGGCCGCTGCAAGGAGCCACTGTCGTGACAGTAACCGGATGAGGGTGAAGGCTCGTTTGAATCGCGTTGCGCCATGCGCATGGAGGAAATCGTCATGAACGATCTGTTCCGATTCCTGTTGTCGCGGCCCGCTGAGCCCAGCGAGCCCGAGGACGTCAATTCCCTGACCGCGAGCTTCGCGTCCCAGGGCGCGCCGTCCGCCGGCCTCATGGAGCCCGTGCGCGGTTACGTGGCAAACAATCTCGCTCGACGAGCTCACGTTCCAAGTCGTGGCACGTGCGGTGACCGACGCCATCGTCGCGGGCTCGATGTCGTCGAGGACCTCCTCGCACTCGTGAAGATGCGGACCGGCAAGCGGCCCGCTGGCCTGGTCGGCGACGCCGCGACTACGGCGAGTGTGTGCAAAAGCACACTGCTGCAGGGCGCGTCAGTGAACCCTGCTGTCGTACGCAAGCAGTTGGAGGAATGGCACAAGCAAATGGGATCGCGCTTCAATGACAGGTGAGACATATCGACGCAGACGTCGGTGCTCGCGAATTCCTGCAAGGTCCCGTGGGCGCTCCTATCGAGCAAGGTACCTGGCCCGGTTTTGAGATGGCCCTCCGGAGGCATCGATGACCGACGTTGACAAGATATTCTCCGGTTCCATCCCAAGACTGTATGAGACGTATCTCGTTCCGTTGATATTCGAGCCGTACGCGAAGGATTTGAGGCAGCGGCTGGGTTCGATGCGTGTGTCCCGGATCCTGGAAGTCGCCGCAGGCACTGGCGTAGTGACGCGGGCCCTGGCAACCCTGGAGAACGTTTCCATCATCGCAACGGATTTGAATCAAGCCATGCTGGACGAAGCGGCAGCGGTGGGGACCGCACGTCCTGTTGGGTGGCAGCAGGCAGACGCCATGGCGCTTCCCTTCCCCGACGGCGAATTCGATGCCGCCGTGTGCCAGTTTGGCGCCATGTTCTTTCCTGACAAAGCCAAGGCGTTCTCCGAGATACGCAGGGTGCTCAAGCCGGGAGGTGTCTTCATTTTCAACGTCTGGGACCGCATCTCGGAGAACGAATTCGCCGACAGCATATCGACCGCGCTCGAAATGGTTTTTCCGGAAGATCCGCCACGTTTCCTTGTCCGGACACCCCATGGTTACCACGATCAAACTGCGATCAGGAAAGATCTCACCAACGGCGGATTCAGAAAACCACCACGGATAACCACAATCGCATCACGGAGCCGAGCAGAGTCCGCTCGTGTGCCTGCATTCGCGTACTGCCACGGCACACCCCTTCGCAGCGAAATCGAAGCACGCGACAAGTCGCGACTTGAAGAAGCAACGGATGCGGCCACCGTCGCCCTCGCACGGCGTTTCGGGACCTCCGCCGTGAATGGCAAGATTCAGGCGCACATCATCACTATCGAAAAATGAGCCCATCGGAATCATCCACGGATACCGATGAACCGTTGCAACGGCCGTGATTGTGCTACGCGCCCGGCCCGCGATACTCGCAGCCTTCCCCGTTCTGCGCACGCTTGACCACCACGCGTTGCAGTCGTGGCAAATCGCCGAGTTTCTCCCATACGAAGCGGGCGATGTTTTCCATCGTGGGAATGCCGAGGCCTTCCACGTCGTTGAGCATCCGGTGGTCGAGCGCGTCACGCGCGACTTCGATGCGGCGCTGCAAATCGCCCATGTCCACCACCCAGCCGCGTTCGGTGAGCGGACCGCGCACCCACACTTCGACCTGGTACGAATGGCCGTGGATGTTCCGGTAGCGAGGGTCGCCGTCGGGGCCGGCGTCCAACTGGTGGGCGGCGTCGAAACGGAATTCCTTCCAGACGGTGAAGAGTGGGTCGCTCATGGGATGCCAAGGTATTTGTGGGTCTGCAGGCTGAGCCGCCAGCGCGGATGCGCCTTGCAGTAATCGACTGCCGCGCGGGTGTTTTCTGCGGCTTGCGGGCCGTCCATTGGCTGCAGGAAGAAATGCGCCGCGGGAAACGCGGTGAAGCGTTCGGGCATCGCAGTGGCTTGCGGGTACACCAGCTTCAATTCGTCCGCGCGATGCAGCTTCACCGGTGCGGTGCTCTTGGGGCTGACGGTGATCCAGTCGAGTCCCGCCGGCGCTTCCAGCGTGCCGTTGGTCTCGACCGCGCATTCGAAGCCGCGCGCGTGCATCGCGTCGAGCAATGGCGCGTCGAGTTGCAGCAGCGGCTCGCCGCCGGTGAATACCACGAAGCGGTTTTCGTTTTGATCCGGCGGCCACAGGCTCGCGATCTTGTCCGCGACCGCCGCGGCATTCGGGTATTTGCCGCCATTCTCGCCATTGGTGCCGACGAAATCCGTGTCGCAGAAATTGCACACCGCGCCCGCGCGGTCGGCTTCGCGGCCCGACCACAGGTTGCAACCCGCGAAACGGCAGAACACGGCCGGACGCCCGGCATGGAAGCCCTCGCCCTGCAGCGTGTAGAAGATTTCCTTGATGGCGTACATGCGGGCAATCGAATCTCGAACTCGTTATTTTGCCAGCGCCGCGCCCGGTCGTCGCGGTGAGCTGTCTGCCCGATTCCGGGAGCCGGAAGATGCTGCAACGCGAGCCCCTCCCGCACTGCGACCTTTCGTCGGCACGCTCCGGGCGGATGAGCCGGTTGCGGGCGGTCCCGCCTGTCGCGAACGCGTCCTGCCCACCGGGCACATGCACCTGGTGTTCAGGTCGTCGACGCAGCC
>DAIUEL010000017.1:13354-24008 GCA_036845145.1 Rhodanobacteraceae bacterium
GCCGGAGGTCAAATTCGTGCAAGCGCCGGGTCCGCCGCTGCACCACAATCGCGTTCGTCCACTCCCGAGGAACCGCCATGGCCATCCACGAAGCATTCGCCTACCTCACCGTCAACGGCGCGGCCGAGGCCATCGACTTCTACACCCGCGCGTTCGGCGCGCAAGAGAAATTCCGCCTGGTCGAACCGAGCGGCCGCGTCGGCCACGCCGAACTCGACTTCGGCGGCACCGTGATCATGATTGCCGACGCATTCCCGGAATACGGCCTGCGCGATCCGAAAGCCCTGGGCGGCACCCCGTTTTCAATCCACCTGCACGTGGACGATGCCGACGCAATGGTGCGCCGTGCGGTCGACGCCGGCGCCACGCTCGAGCGCGAGCCCGCGGACCAGTTCTACGGCGAGCGCTCCGGCTCGGTGTTCGACCCGTTCGGCCACCGCTGGCTGATCGGACACGCCATCGAGGAAGTGTCCCCGGACGAGATGCAGCGACGCTACACGGCGATGATGCAAGGCCATTAGGACAGCGCCGCGCGCATAGAATCGCGGCATGCGAATCCGCACTGCCAAGCCCGACGACGCCGAAGCCATCGCTGCCGCGGAAGCCGAAACGCAGCGCACGCCGGGCCTGCTGGTCGGGTATCCGGGCGAAATTCCCCTCGAAGCGTACGGGGCGAAGATCGCCGAACTGGCGGTGGACGGGCGCTACATCGTGGCCGAGGAAAACGGCGTACCGGTCGGTCACGCATTCCTCGACCCGATGCCGATGCGCGCCAACGCCCACGTGTTCCAGTTGACGATCGTGGTGCACCCCGGCCACATCGAGCGGGGCATCGGGCGCGCGATGCTCGGCGACCTGCTGGATTGGGCACGGCGCGACGCACGTGTCGGCCGCGTGGAGCTCAAGGTGCGCGCCGGGAATCTGCGCGCGCAGAATCTTTATCGCAGCATGGGTTTCGTCGAGGAAGCGCGTTTCCGGAATCGGGTGCGTCGCATCGACGGCCTGTTCGAGGATGATCTCGGCATGGCGTGGTTCCCGCCGCGCTAGCCTGCGGCGGATGTCGGTGACAAACTGTCGCGGACGATCCGCGGGAGTGATGCATGACGGACGAAAACGCCCGGGTACTCGACACCTTCCGGCAAATGGCCGCGCTGCAGGCCCGCGTGTGCTACATGAACGTGGATCGCACCCTGGCGACATGGACGCGCACCGCGCTGGCGCTGATCGTGTTCGGCACCATCGTCGATCGTTACGGACTGCTGCTGTTGCGCGACCATTTCCCCCATGTCGGCACGCGGCTCGCCCCCAACCCCGTCTCCAGCACGGGCGGCATTTTTCTGGTCGCGATCGGCGTACTCATCGTGGTGACCGCCGCGATCCGCCATCAGCGCTACAGGACCCTGTGGAACCGCACGTTCGGCCGTGATGAAGCGTTCGGGCCATGGCTGGCGTTTCCGTTCGCGGTGGGCGTTGCATTGTTGGGCATCGCGACGCTGGTGTTGCTGCTGGTGCTGGTGCAATGACCCCGGCCGGGCCGGGCACGCATCCCGAGCGCGCGCACGACGGCGAGGCGCACAACCTGCAGGTGCAGGTCGCGCGCGAGCTGGTCGAACTTTCGCTGCAACGCTCGTACATGAATACCGAGCGCACGCTGGCGGTGTGGACGCGCACCGCACTGTCGCTGATGATTTTCGGGATCGCGGTGGACCGCTTCGGGCTGCTGATGAATCACCCGCCGTGGCACGTGGTGGATACCCGCCAGCTGCTGCCGAATCCGCTGTCCACGCTCGGCGGCGTGGTGCTGGTCGCGATGGGCGTGGCGATCCTGCTGGCCGCCGGGTTCCGTTTTCTCGCCTACGGACTCAAGTGGTATCGGCGCAATCCGCGCAAGGTGTGGTTCCACACGCCTTGGCTCGCGTTTTCGTTCGCGATGCTGATGGCGGCGTTCGGGATCGCGCTGCTGGTGGTGCTGTGCGTGTTCAGGCAATAGTCGCGTCGTGATCGATCGACCGTGGCCGTCCCGCGCGCCTCAGCGCCACGCGTTCGAAACGGGATAGCGCCGCTCGCGGCCGAACGCGCACGTCGAGACCCGCGGACCGGGTGCCGACTGGCGTCGCTTGAATTCACTGGCGTACAGCATCCGTACCACGCGCTGCACGTCGTCCGCATCATAGCCGGCCGCGACGATCTCGGCCTGCGACTCCGCGCCTTCGATGCAGCGCGCGAGGATGCCGTCCAGCACGTCGTAAGGTGGCAACGAATCCTGGTCGGTCTGGTCGGCGCGTAGTTCCGCCGAAGGCGCGCGTTCAATGACGGCGGAGGGGATCACCTCGCCGTTGCCCTCGCCTTCCGCGCTCGCATTGCGCCACCTCGCCAGTTTGTACACCTCGGTCTTGTAGACGTCTTTCAAGGGCGCGTAACCGCCGCACATGTCGCCATAAAGCGTGGCGTAACCGACCGCCATCTCGCTCTTGTTGCCGGTGGTCAACAACAACTTCCCGGTCTGGTTGGACAGCGCCATCAGCAGTACCCCGCGGCTGCGCGCCTGCAGGTTCTGCGCCGTGAGATCCGCCGGTTCGCCGCAAGCGGGCGTCAATGCCGCGGCGGCGGCGTCCACCACGCCGGCGATCGATACGTCGAAACACTCGACGCCCAGCGTGCGTGCCTGGGCGTGGGCTTCGCGCAAGGAAAGATCGGAGGTGTAGCGCGAGGGCAGCATCACCGCGGTGACCTTGTCTGCACCCAATGCGTCCACCGCAATCGCCAGCGTCAACGCGGAATCGATGCCACCGGAAAGCCCCAGCAGCACGCCGCCAAAGCCGTTCTTGCCGATGTAGTCCCGCACGCCGCGCACCAGGGCGGCGTACAGCGTGGCTTCGGGCGAAGCGTCGCGCGCGACGGGCCAATCGCGCGCGTTCCATTTGCGCGATCCGGAATCGAACTCCGCCCACAACAGCTCATCGACGAATGCCGGCGCGCGCGCAGCGACCGAGCCGTCGCCGTTCACCAGCAAGGATGCGCCGTCGTACACGACGTCGTCCTGCCCCCCCACCATGTTGAGGTAGGCAATCGCGCAACCGGTTTCCTTCGCGCGCGTCGCCAGCAACGCCTCGCGCTGTGCCTGCTTGGCGGTATCGAACGGCGAAGCGTTGATCACGACGATCAATTCCGCGCCCGCGCGCACCGCAGCCGCTGCGGGTTCCGGTTGCCACACGTCTTCGCAGATCAACAGCCCCACGCGCATTCCGTTGATCGTGGTGACGGTGACGGCATGGCCCGGTTCGAACCAGCGCTTGTCGTCGAACACGCCGTAGTTGGGCAACACGCACTTGTGCGCGACCTCCGCGACGCGGCCTTCCAGCAGCAAGGCGGCCGCGTTGTACACGACCCCCGCGGAATGCGGAAAGCCGACCAGCGCGGCGGTTCCGTCGGCTTCTTCGGCCAACTTGTCGATCTCGGATTGGCACGCGGCGAGAAAGCTCGGCCGCAGCAACAAGTCTTCCGGCGGATAGCCGCTCAAGGCCAGTTCGGGGCACACCAGCAGGTCGGCGCCCCCCGCGCGCGCGTCGCGCATCAGCGCACGCACGCGATCGGCATTGGCCGCAATGGCACCGACCGGAAAATCGAACTGGGCAAGCGCGAGACGCAGGGTCGCCATGGAGTGTCCCGGAAATGCGAAGGCCGCGACGAATCGCGGCCTTCATTTTACCTTTGCATGGACTGAACCAAATCAGTGCTTCATTTTTTTGGCGAGCGTCGCACCCAGGTCTGCCGGCGACTTCACCGTCGTGACGCCAGCCTTTTCCAGCGCGGCGAACTTGGCCGCGGCGGTGCCCTTGCCGCCGGAGATGATCGCGCCGGCGTGGCCCATGCGCTTGCCCGGAGGCGCGGACGCGCCCGCGATGAACGCGACCACCGGCTTGCTGACGTACTCCTCGATGAATTCGGCGGCCTCTTCCTCGGCGCTGCCGCCGATCTCGCCGACCATGATGATGCCTTCGGTCTGCGGATCGTTCTGGAACAGCGTCAGGCAGTCGATGAAATTCATGCCGTTGATCGGGTCGCCGCCGATGCCAATCACCGTCGACTGGCCAAGGCCGACATTGGTGGTCTGGAACACGGCTTCGTAGGTCAGCGTACCCGAGCGCGACACGATCGCGACCTTGCCGGGCTTGTGGATGTGGCCGGGCATGATGCCGATCTTGCATTCGCCGGGCGTGATGACGCCGGGACAGTTGGGGCCGATCAACACGGTTTCCGGATAGTGCTTCAGCACGTTCTTGACGCGCAGCATGTCGAGTACCGGGATGCCTTCGGTGATCGCGACGATCACCTTGATGCCAGCGGCCGCGGCTTCCATGATTGCGTCGGCCGCGAACGGCGGCGGCACGAAGATCACCGAAGCGTCGGCGCCGGTTTCGTCCACGGCTTCGCGCACGGTGTTGAACACCGGCAGGCCGATGTGTTCGGTGCCGCCCTTGCCGGGCGTGACTCCGCCGACCAGCTTGGTGCCGTAATCCAGCGCCTGCTGCGAATGAAAGGTGCCCTGCTGGCCGGTGAAGCCCTGGCAGATGACCTTGGTGTTCTTGTTGACCAATACGCTCATGACTTCCAAACCCTTCATGTAGGGCGGGAGGAGCTGCGAAGCAGCGCATCCCGCCGGAGAAGCCGCATGGCGGCGCATCCCGCCTTCGTGCAACCGAAAACGGCGGGATTCGCTACGCTGCTCCCGCCCTGCCCACCTTCGTTTACGCAGCTTTCGCCGCGGTGACGGCTTTCTGCGCGGCATCGTTCAGATCGTTCGCGGGCGTGATCTTGAGGCCCGAGTTGCCCAGCAGCTCGCGACCTTTCTCGACATTGGTGCCTTCGAGCCGCACCACCACCGGAATCTTCAGGCCCACTTCCTTGACCGCCGCGATGATGCCTTCGGCGATCAGGTCGCAACGCACGATCCCGCCGAAAATGTTGACCAGGATGCAATTCACCTTGGGCGACGAGAGGATCAGCTTGAACGCCGCGGTCACGCGCTCTGTCGTCGCACCGCCGCCGACGTCGAGGAAGTTGGCGGGTTCGCCGCCGGCCAGCTTGATCACGTCCATGGTCGCCATCGCGAGGCCCGCGCCATTGACCATGCAGCCGATGTTGCCGTCCATCGTGACGTAATTGAGGTGCTCGGCCGCGGCCTCGGCTTCGGCCTTGTCTTCCTGCGACACGTCGCGCATCGCGGCCAGTTCGGGATGGCGAAACTCGGCGTTGTCGTCGGAGTTGACCTTGCCATCCAGCGCCATCAGGTCACCGGACGCGACGATCGCCAGCGGATTCAACTCGACCAGCGACAGGTCTTTCGCGTTGAACAGCCTGTACAGGCCCAGCATGATCTTCGAAAGTTGGTTGACCTGCTTGCCGGTCAAGCCCAATGCGAACCCGAGTTCGCGGCACTGGTAGGGCTGCAGGCCTTCGGTGAAGTTCACCGTGACGGTGTGGATTTCTTCCGGCGTTTCACGCGCGACCTGTTCGATGTCCACGCCGCCGCGTGCCGACGCGATGAAGGTGATGGCCTTCTGGCCGCGATCCACCAGCGTCGAGAGGTACAGCTCCTTCACGATATCGCTGGCCTCGGTGACCAGCACCAGGTTCACCGGCAGCGCACGGCCGCCCGACTGGTAGGTTTCCATGGCTTTGCCGAGCATGCCCTCGGCCGCGACCTTCACCTTTTCCAGCGAATCGCAGAACTTCACGCCACCAGACTTGCCGCGACCGCCCGCGTGGATCTGCGCCTTCACCATCCACTGCTCGCCACCCAGCGCCTTGGCCGCTTCGACCGCCTCGGCCGGCGTCGAGGCGACCTTTCCCGGCGGCACCGCGATGCCGAATTCGGCAAACAGTTGCTTGGCCTGATATTCGTGAAAATTCATGCAGGAGCCTCGTGATCTTGGGAGATGCCGGCAGCGGCGCAAGCCACCGCCCCGTGCCGCGGGCATTGGTCACGCAGGCACGACAGCCGCCTATTGTTGCGGCGCAGCGAGCATATGTCCAACCATCGTCCATGATCGCCGTTTCGCCGAAACACAGCCGGCACGGGAACCGTAGCGGTCATGAAACTCCAGAACGGCCATCCATGGTCTGACTTTTCACGACAGCCCGCTTCGTACGGGATTTCACGGTTGGCTGGTTTGCTTCCCGAATAATCCAAGCGCGATAAGCAGCACCGCGCCGACCGTGATCGCGGAATCGGCGATGTTGAACGCGGGAAACGACCACGCGTGCCAGTAGACCTGGATGAAATCGGTGACCTGGCCGTGGATCACGCGATCGATCAGGTTGCCGAGCGCGCCGCCGATGATCAGCGCCGCCGGCAGCGCGGTGCCCCAGTCGCGGCGCGCGGTGCGCGCCAGCCACACGACCAGGCCGACACACACCACCACGGCAAGTCCGCCGAACAACCACGTCTGCCAGCCCGACGCGTCTTGCAGAAAGCTGAAAGCGGCGCCGCGATTGAAGGCCAGCGTCCAGTTCAGCACGTGCGGAATCACCTCGTGCGGCGTGTAAGGCACCAGCGTGTCACGTACGACAGCCTTGGTGATTTGATCCAGCGCGATCACCAGTGCGGACACCACCAGCCAGACCAGCGCGTTGGGTTTGGGCGACTTGCTCAAATCGGATTTCCTTGCACGCACGCAAAGCGCGCATGATAGCCCGCGCGCGATCAGTGCCCGGTCAGGATCACTCGCGCGACCGGCAGGACGGCCTCGACCCAGCGCGCGTACTGCGCGCCGGAGGGGTGCAGACCGTCGCCCACCAGTTCTTGGCGCGATTCCGGCGCGCGCGAAATCGCGGTGACGTCGATCCGCGCCGCACCGGCGCCCGCGGCTTCCGCCGACGCGATCGCATTGAAAGCATCGATCTCGCGGGCGACGGCGGCAGCATCGCGGCCCTCGCGCGCGGCGAACGGCGTGACTCCCCAGTCGGGGATCGACGCCACGATCACGTGCGCGGCGATGCCGCCGGCAAGCTGGATCGCGCGTTGCAGCAGGTCGCGAAACTGCGCGCGGTATTCGTCCACGCCACGTCCGCGGTACTGGTTGTTGACGCCGATCAGCAACGTCACCAGCGCGTACGGCGGGGTGAAGTCCGCCGTCTCCATCGCCGCCGACAACTCATCGGTGGTCCAGCCGGTCGTCGCGACGATCCGCGGCTCGCCGATGCCGATGCCTTCGGCGCGCAGTCGCGCCACAAGTTGCAGCGGCCAGCGTTCGTCGGGCGCAACGCCTTCGCCGATGGTGTAGGAATCGCCGAGGGCAAGAAATGTGTTCATCGCAAGACCCGTACCCTCACCCGCCGTTCGGGGCACCCTCTCCCGGAGGGAGGGGAAGAAACTTCAAGCCACCCGCATCGCGGGCTGTTCCTCCGCCATGTGTTCCAGCACCCGCTCGATGCGCGCGAACACGTCGGCGATCTCGTCGGCTGCGGGCAGCAGGGTGATGCGGAAGTGCCGGCTCGACGGCAGGTTGAAGCTGGAGCCGGGCACCACCAGCGCGTGTTCCTCGTCCAGCAGGCGCAACGCGAAGGCGCCGTCGTCGAATTGCGGGAATGCGTCCGCGCGCACCGACGGGAATGCATAAAGCGCCCCTTCCGGGGCCACGCATTCGAGGAACCGACTGCCCGCGACGCTTTCGAGTACCGCGCGGCGCGATTCGTACAGCCGTCCACCCGGCGCGGTCAGCGCCGTGATGGTGTCGGGGCCGGTCAACGCGGGTTCGACCGCCCATTGCGCGGGCGCGTTCGCGCACAGCCGCAAGGCGGCCAGTAACTGCAAGGCATCGCGATATGCCTCGACACGCTCGCCCGCGCCGGACAACGTGGCCCAGCCGATCCGGAAGCCGCACGCGCGATGCACCTTCGACAAACCCGCGAAGGTCAAGCAAGGCAGGTCGCCCGACAGCGACGCGAGCGGCGTGAATGGTGCGGCGCCGTAGCGGATCTCGTCGTAGATTTCGTCGGATAGCAGCAGCAAGCCGCGACGCTCCGCGATCGCAACGATGCGCGCCAGCAGTTCGTGCGGGTAACACGCACCCGTCGGATTGTTGGGATTGATCAGCACGATCGCGCGGGTGCGTGGCCCGCACAGCGCCTCGATCTCGTCCGGGTCGGGCAGGTGCGCGCGCGACGCCGGGCAGCCGTAGTAGCGCGGTGTGCCGGCGTTGAGGATGGTCGCGGCGCTCCACAACGGATAATCCGGCGCCGGCAGCAGCACCTCGTCGCCGGGATTCAGCAATGCGCGCAGCGCAAGGTCGACCAGTTCGCTGACGCCGTTGCCGATGAACACCCGCTCGATGTCGGGCACGCGCGCGCCGCGCGCATGCTGGCGCGCCAGGATCGCCTCGCGCGCGGATTCCAGCCCCTGCTCGTGACCGTACGCATCGCTGTCGGCAAGGTGCGCGGTAATCGCGGCCGTCAGGTGCGCCGGCGTGCGAAATCCGAATCGCCCCGGGTTACCGATGTTGAGCTTCAGCACCGGATGGCCTGCGGCCTCCAGCGCCCGCGCGTGCCGGGCCAGCGTCCCGCGGATTTCGTAGCGGACTTCGGCAAGACGGAAGCTTGGATGAATGGCGATCGGGCGCATGGCTGCAAACGTCCTTGGGTTCGGGCATGCTAGCGGCGATCACGGCGTCCGCAAACACCACATCGAGCCTCCTTTCCGGCGATCTCCGCCATGGCAACCTTTTCCACGCAATCGGCGTCGACGCTGCGGCGCATCGGCTGGCAGGGCGATCTCCCTCCACTCGCGAACGACCAGATGCTGGCGCGGGTTTCGGCCCAGCACCGCGCCGGTTACGAAGTCCACGACGGCAAGCGCGCGTTCAATGCGCAGCCCGCACCGAAATTCCTCAAGCGCAACCTCGACCCGTCCGAACGTCCCGCGGTCGGCGATTTCGTGGTCATCGAAACCGGCACGCCGCCGCACATCGTGGACGTGCTGCCGCGCCGCGGCGTACTCGAACGCGCGGCCGCGGGCGAACGCTACGCGCGCCAGATCATCGCCAGCAACATCGACGTGGTGCTGGTGCTGACCGGCCTCGATGACGACTTCAACCCGGCGCGCATCGAGCGCTACCTCGCCCTCGTCGAAGGTTCCGGTGCGCGGGCCGTCGTGGTACTGACCAAGCACGACACCATCGACTCCGAAGACGCCGAAAGCATGATGGCCGAATTGCGCGAACGCCTGCCCGCGACGACGCCGATCATCGCGATCAACGGCAAGGATGCGGCGCGTGTCGCCGCACTGGATCCGTTCCTCGCACCCGCCGCCACGGCGGTCCTGGTGGGTTCATCCGGCGCCGGCAAATCCACGCTCACCAACACGCTGCTGGGCGAGAAGCGGATGGCCACCGCCGCGACCCGCGCCAACGATGATCACGGCCGCCACACCACCACCCATCGCGCGCTGCTGCCGCTGCCGTGCGGCGCCTGCCTGATCGACACGCCGGGCATGCGCGAATTGAAATTGACCGGCGACGAAGACCTGGAATTGTTCGCCGACATCGACGCGCTGATCGAACAATGCCGCTTCGCCGATTGCAGCCACGCGACCGAACCCGGCTGCGCGGTGCGCGCCGCGCTGGGTTCAGGGGAACTCGACCACGATCGATGGCGGCATTACCAGAAGCTGCGCGACCAGCGCGAAGAACAGGCGGCGCGATTCGAAGATCGCCTGCGCGGGACGCGCCAGCCGATTCGTCCGCACCGCCACCGCGACTGGCAGGAACGCGAGTAGCGGCGTTCCTGCCGGCGAAACAGCTGTGGAGGCTCTTACATCCCGCCCATCGCCCGCCGCAGATTGTTTTCGTAACTCTTGAAGGCCCGATCGTATGCCAACTGCCAGTTTGCCTCGCGGCCTGTCTGGATCTGGTTTCGACCGTAGCCTGTCACGTCGATCGTTTTGCCCCCGGAAGCACCCGTAAACTCAAGGTGCGTGCCGACCTTGGCTTCAATGGTGGCGGTCCAGAAGCCGGGGGTGAACCATGCCCAGAACTGGTTGATTACCACGTTGACGTGTTCGGCACCCGGCGTCGCAGTCGAGGCGTTTCCGATCGTATAACCAAGACCATGCAGCGTCGAAGAGATGAGGTCGCGTGTAAGTGATTCGACCGTTTGCCCATTCTCCAGGACCCAGTCGCCCATGGCCCGGCCCCAGGTATTGCGCTTGCGGCCGATGGCGATGCCGCGATGACTCGCATCGAGCTGATATTGCTCACCCGATTTCAGCGATGGAATGCTCGGATCCCGGGGGTTGACCTGGAACTCGCGCGCATCGCGCACGCTGTCGATCACCACCATTTTCGCTGAGTTCGGCGTAATCACTGCGGCTGGTGCAGGCACCGCCAAGGTCGTATAACCCCGGGTGGTCGCACAGCCACCGAGCAGGCCAAGCACAACCCATTGCGCCCACGGCACAGATAATCCGCTTCATGATGTCCCCTTGTTGTCGAATCCCCGACGTTGTTTTATCAGGGTGCCGACGCCCAGGGCAACTTGATTCCGACTGGGACCAGTTGATGGATCGCGCGCATTCAATCTCACTCAAGCGATACGCCGAGTTGGACAAGCGGCTGGTCAAGGCCGTGCGGGACATCCGGGTGCTCGACATGGTGGC
>DAIUEL010000018.1:0-4163 GCA_036845145.1 Rhodanobacteraceae bacterium
TCCAGCGCGGCGACCTCGTCGAAGGCGACCGCGTGCTGCTGACCCACGGCGACCATACCGGCCGCGGCGGCGGTACCAACACGCTGAAATTGCTGAGGGTGGGACCGGACGGAATTGCCGAGAGCCTGCGGGATCTATGATGGAGGCGTTCAATCGCGCCGCGCGAAACCCATGACCAAGACCGTCACCGCTCTCGCCGCCCTGCTCGTTTCAACCGCATCGTCCGCCGCGATCAGCCCCAACGTTCGGGCGGTGCTTCCGGCCGACCTGAGCAACTATTGGGTCATGACCAATACTTCGCTGGACGTGGACGTGCCCAACAGCGGCGTGAACCTCAGCAAGCCGACTTGCGCGGCGGTCACCTACATGATCGGCTCGGACGGCGTGACCCGCGACATCGTGGTGCGCAAGACCATCCCCGCGGGTGATCTGAAAACGGTCGCGGCCAGCGCGGTCAAGGACATGCATTACGTGCCGGGCAATGCCAATGTCGGGCACGAACCGGTGTTCACCTACATCATCATCCCGTTCAATTTGCCTGTCGATCCTGCGGCGCGCAAGCAGATCACCGGCGCCTGCACGCTCGCGGATTTCCCGCAAGCGTATCGTTAGCCCCGCGATCACGTCCGATCACTGCTTCGTTGAATCGAAACGCGGGAATCCCCGCTCCGATCGATACACAAAAGAACGGCCATCATGGCCGACTTCACCACGACCGCTCCGACCCAAGCCGCCAGGGCGAAAGGCAAAAAATCCGTGCTCGCCTATACTTGGCGGCCCACCGACACCACCGGAAAACCGCCATGAGCATCGACCAAATGGAAGCCGTCGCGCAGGCGATGGTTGCGCCCGGCAAGGGCATCATCGCGATCGACGAATCCTCGGGCACCATCAAGAAACGCTTCGATGCGGTCGGTGTGCCCGACAGCGAGGAACACCGGCGCGCCTACCGCGAAATGTTGCTGACGGCGCCGGGCCTTTCCGAACACATTTCGGGCGCGATCCTGTACGACGAAACCATCCGCCAGTCCACCAAGGCGGGGGTGCCGTTCACCAAGGTGATGAAGGACGCCGGCATCATCCCGGGCATCAAGGTGGATCTCGGCGCCAAACCGCTGGCCGGTTTCCCGGGTGAACTGGTGACCGAAGGCCTCGACGGCCTGCGCGGCCGGCTGGAGGAGTACGTGAAGCTGGGCGCCGAATTCGCCAAGTGGCGCGCGGTGATCACGATCGGCGACGACATGCCTTCCAGCACCTGCATCGATGCCAACACCCACGCGCTGGCCCGTTACGCCGCGCTGTGCCAGGAAGCCGGCATCGTGCCGATGGTCGAACCCGAAGTGTTGATGGACGGCGACCACGACATCGAGACCTGCTACGAAGTCACCGAGGCGACGTTGCGCTCGCTGTTCGCGGCGCTGTACGAGCACAACGTGATGCTGGAAGGGACGATCCTGAAAGCCAGCATGGTCTTGTCCGGCAAGGATTGCGATGAACAGGCCGACATCGAGGAAGTCGCCGAATCGACGATCCTGTGCCTGAAGTCCGCGGTGCCGGCGGTGTTGCCGGGCATCGTGTTCCTGTCCGGCGGCCAGAGCGACGAAGACGCCACCGCGCATCTCAACGCCATGAACCGCCTCGGGCCGCATCCCTGGCCGCTGTCGTTCTCCTACGGCCGCGCGATGCAGCAGGCCGCGTTGCACCTGTGGGCCAAGGACATGGACGGCAATTTCGCCGCCGCGCAGAAGATTGTGGTCGAACGCGCGCGCGACAATGGTTTGGCCGCGTTGGGACAGTGGAAGAAGGTGGCTTGAGCATCGTGTAGGGCGGAGAAGTGCAACGCATCCCGCCATCCATGCGCGCCAACGGCGGGTTGTCACCCGCCCTGCAAGAAACCGCCGGCACCCGCCGGCGGTTTTGTCTTGATCGTTGCATCCCGTGATCATTCTCTCTATCTTGATAGAAAGATATATGGACGGCCGATGCGATGACGCCGATTTCGCTGGAATTCTTTCCGCCCAAGAACGACGAGCAGCGTGCCCAGCTGGAACGCGCGCTGCCGAAGCTGAAGGCGCTGGCGCCCGAATTCGTCAGCGTCACGTTCGGCGCGGGCGGTTCAACGCTGACCCACACGCCGCGCACGGTGCGGCACCTGCGCGAGACGCACGCGCTGGAAGTGGCGCCGCACGTGTCGTGCATGGGCGGATCGCGCGAGGAAATTGGCGCACTGCTGACCGATTACCGCGAACTCGGCTGCAAGCGCATCGTCGCCTTGCGCGGCGATTTGCCGTCGGGCATGGCTTCGCCGGGCGACTTTCGTTACGCCTCGGACCTGGTGGAATTCGTGCGTCGCGAACACGACGGCTATTTCCACATCGAGGTCGCGTGCTACCCGGAATGCCATCCACAGTCGGACCACGCGCAGGCCGACCTGAAGCACTTCAAGGCCAAGGTCGAGGCCGGCGCCGATGGCGCGATCACGCAGTACTTCTTCAACGCCGATGCGTATTTCCGCTTCGTGGATGACGCGCGCGCGGCCGGCGTCGCGATTCCGATCGTGCCGGGCGTGATGCCCATCGCCAATTTCGCGCAGTTGCGGCGCTTCTCGGAAATGTGCGGTGCGGAAATCCCGCGCTGGATCGGCAAGCGGATGGTCGCCTACGGCGACGACGCGGAATCGGTACGGCAATTCGGCGCCGAGGTGGTGGCCACGATGTGCCGGCGACTGCTCGAAGGCGGCGCACCGGGCCTGCACATCTATACATTGAACCGCGCGCGCGCCACCACTGCCGTGTTGCAGCGTTTGGACGGCGCAATGTAAGGCAGGTTTCAACCCGCCGATTGCGCAACGCATCCCGACAGCGGGTCGAGACCCGCCCTACACTCGCACCATGGGTTTGCTGCCGAAAATCCTGTGCCTGCTCGCCTTCGCTGCCTGCGCGCCTCTGGCGCACGCGCAGATCTACCGCTGCATCGGCGCACATGGCGAGCCTGTGTTCTCCGGCCAGCCATGCGGCAATCCGGCACCCGCTTCCAGCAACGCGGCCGCAACCGGCAATGCATACGGCGACGTCTGTGCGGCGTCACCGCAAGCGCTCAGGCAGGCCATCGGCGAAGCTTTCACGACGCACGACGTGAACCGGCTCGCCGGACTGATCCTGTGGCACGGGATGGACCAGGCTTCCGCGCGCAGCACGCTGCGTTCGCTGGCGGAATGGCTGAAGCAGCCGCTGACCGGAGTCGCGATCGCCCCGGCGGCGGGCCCACCCTTCGGCGGCCTCTCGCCCGCCGCTTCCGCCAGCGCAAACGACGCCGCGATGCGACCGCCCACCGGTTTCGAAATCTCGACCGCCGACGGCGCTACGCGCGGTTTCGGCGTCACCGAATTCGGCGGATGCTGGTGGTTGACGTTCTGAGCATCCGGCGCACGGTTTTGCGCCGTGCCACGTGCTAGCATCGCGCCGGACCTTTCCGCGCGCCAGCCGCGTTTCGAAATCATGCTGAAACTCCTTTGCGCGCTTGCGCTTGCCGCCGTGGCCGCGAGCGCCTGTTCGTCCGACCACCCCGCCGCAATCGCCGATGCCAGTGCGACCCCTGCGGCCGCCGGTTCGGTGACGCCGGCCGTGCGCGATGCGATCACCGCGGCGGTGACGCAAATGGCACCCGGCGCGAAGGTGCAGCAGATCGCGCCGATGCCGATCGCCGGGCTGTTCCAGGTGGTTTCTCAAGGCCAGGTGCTGTACATGACCGGCGACGGGCGCTACGTGATCCAGGGCGACGCGTTCGACATCAAGACCCGCACGCCGCTCAACAGCCTGACGATGAACCGCCTGCGGCGCGATGCGATCGCCAAGCTGTCGCCCGCGGGAATGATCCGCTTCGCACCGGCCAACCCGAAATACACGGTGACGGTGTTCACCGATATCGATTGCCCGTACTGCCGCGCGCTCCACGCCAACATCGCCGAGATCAACAAGCTCGGGATCGCCGTGGATTACCTGTTCTGGCCGCGCAGCGGGCTCGGCACGCCGTCGGCACAGAAGGCCGTGGACGTGTGGTGCGCACCCGACCGCAAGGACGCATTGACGCGCGCATTCGAGGGCCAGGGTCCGCGCAACGCCACGTGCCAGTCGCCGGTGGCGCACGACTTCAACCTCGGCATG